>JAMFRX010000270.1 GCA_026224995.1 Puia dinghuensis | reverse complement strand
TATAAGAGCTCGGTCATCTCCCTGGAGTTTGCGTCATTAAACTATACCGTGACGGACAGGAAGCATTATGCCTACCGGCTGGAGGGATTCGATCCCGGCTGGAATGATGTCGGAACAAAGCGAACGGCCACGTATACCAATCTTGATCCCGGTACTTATACATTCGAGGTCAGGGGCTGGGACAACAGCGGCAACTGGTCCCCTGTCCAGGCCAGTCTTCAGCTGACGGTACAGCCGCCGTTCTGGCAGACCTGGTGGTTCCGGATTATCGCAGCGACCAGTATGCTGGCGATCGTGGCGGCGATCTTTCGGCTCCGGGTGCGGGCGGTCGAGGCACAGAAGAAGAAGCTGGAAAAAGAGGTAGACCAGCGTACGTTGCAGCTGGCCCTGTCGCGGGATGAAGAGCGCCGGGCGCGGGAGGAGGCGGAAGAGGCCAGCCGGGCTAAAAGCGAGTTTATGGCGAATATCAGCCATGAGCTGCGGACGCCCATGAATGCGATCATCGGTTTCACGGATCTTACTCTGACCACGGACTTGCACCGTACGCAGCGGGAATACCTGGGGAATGTGCACCGCTCCGGCTATAATCTGCTGGGCATTATCAACGATATTCTGGATCACTCAAAAATAGAAGCGGGCAAGCTTACCATCGAGAACAGGGCGTTCAACTTGTGTCAGCTGATGGAAGAGACAGTCGATTCACTGGCGATAAAGGCTTTCGAGAAAAAGCTGGAGCTCATCTGTACGGCCGATCCGTCCCTGCCGGTCCAGGTGCTGGGCGACCCCGGCAGGATACAGCAGATCCTGATGAATCTATTGGGCAATGCCATCAAGTTCACCGCGAGCGGAGAAGTTGTGGTATCGCTGAAGAAAGACGGTGTCATGCATATCAGTGATGGCCGCAAAGTTCAGCCGATTGCGCTGACGGTCCGGGATACCGGGATCGGCGTACCCAAAGAGAAGCTGGAACGCATCTTCGAGAGCTTTACTCAGGCGGATACGTCGACCACCCGCCGGTATGGCGGTACGGGCCTGGGACTGACAATAGCGAGGAACCTGGCAGAGATGATGGAGGGTTCGCTGGAGGTGCAGAGCGAGCCGGGCAAGGGCAGCTCGTTCACGCTAAAGCTGACACTGGAGATCTTGGACAATATGTCGGCGGTTCCTACAGTGCATCGGCCGATCCTGAAGCGGGTGCTGGTCGTGGACGACAATAGCACCAATTGCCAGCTGCTGGAAAGTATCTTCCAATATATGGGCGTCGCCTGTACGATCTGCAACGGGGGGATGGAGGCGTTGAATATCCTGGCCGCCACGGCGGACAGCGAATCGTTTGACCTCATCATCACCGATCATCAAATGCCGGTGATGGACGGCATCACCCTCGTTGGGAAGATCAAGCAATCGTTGACCAACCGGCCCCAGCCCTTTATCCTCATGCTGTCGTCGGTGGATAAAGGCATGTGTCTGGAGGATGCAGAGCAGGCAGGTATCGACCTCTTCCTCAGCAAGCCCGTGAAGCTGCATGAATTGAACGATATTTTGCAATCCATCTTTGGTTCGGCCCAGGAGGAGGCGCCCTCGACGCCGGCGCAGCCGGAGATCCAAAAGGTGGCGATCAATAGCGCGAGCATCCTTGTGGCGGAAGATGACCCCGTGAATATGTTGCTGATCTCCGAGGTGCTCAGCAAAATGGGGTTCTCCGTCATCAAGGCAACTGACGGCAGGCAGGTGCTTGACCTGCTGAACAGTCATCAGCCGGCCATGATCCTGATGGATGTGAATATGCCGGAGATGGATGGGCTGGAGGCTACGCAGATCATCCGGGGGTTGCCGCAGCCGCAAGGTGGTATTCCGATCGTGGCATTGACGGCGGGGGCCATGAAAGAAGACCGGGAGCGCTGCCTTCAAGTAGGGATGAATAGTGTGATCACCAAGCCGTTCCGGCTAGAGGAATTAGAGGAGGCGCTTAGGAAATATGTACGTGCAGCGTAAAAAAAATTTGCAGGCAATCCTTATTATCGTAATATTGCAATGAAACAATAAGCAGATGGGCCTGACCAAATCGGAAATTTTCACTGACAAGCAGAACAAGCTGGCCGGCATGATGAAGGCCCTGGCCCATCCGGCCCGGATCGCCATCATTCAATACCTGATAAAGGCCAATGCCTGTGTCAACGGGCAGCTGGTCGAAGAGCTGGGGCTGGCCCAGCCGACTATTTCGCAGCACCTGAAAGAGCTGAAGAATGCAGGACTGATCCAGGGAACTATCGAAGGTACCAGCGTCTGTTATTGTATCGAGCCCAAGACCTGGGCTGTGTACCAAAAGGAATTCGGTGCGCTCTTTGCTGCCTACAGGGGAGGTGACAGCTGCTGCGGGTAAGGCTTCCTTTTTTTTGCAATCAAGCATCGTAATATCGCAATATTAATATGTTGTCTATGAGCAATAAGCACAAGATCCTCTTTGTCTGCATCCATAACTCCGCCCGCAGCCAGATGGCCGAAGCTTTTCTGAAGAAATACGGCGGGGACGCGTTCGAAGCTGAAAGCGCGGGCCTGGAGCCCGGCATCCTCAATCCCAATGTCGTTAAAGTCATGCAGGAAGCCGGCATCGATCTAACAGGCAAGCCCACCCAGGCAGTTTTCGATCTCCTTAAACAGGGCCGCCTGTACAATGCCGTGGTCACCGTCTGCGACAAAGAAGCCGCCGAGCGCTGCCCCATCTTCCCCGGCATGGTCAAGCGCATCGCCTGGTCTTTCAAAGATCCGTCGTCCTTCACCGGCAGCCGGGACGAGGTCCTGCAGCAAACCCGCGAAGTCCGGGGCGAGATCGAACAACAGATAAAAGCCTTCGTCCAGGAGGCCAGCCAGGTCAGCTATTGGATACCCGACTCCGAGCCGGCTCACTAATACTATTCCTCAATAAAAGCATATACATCATGGAAACGACCGAACAAATAAAGGACATGGTCCGCCAGAAATACAGCGAGATCGCCCTCCAGGACAAGGAGACCAACGAATCTTCCTGCTGCGGCTCCGGTGCATGCTCCACCGAAGTCTACAACATCATGAGCGATGACTATACCCGGCTCGAAGGCTACAATCCCGACGCAGACCTGGGCCTGGGTTGCGGTCTTCCCACTCAATTCGCGCAGATCAAACAAGGCGACACCGTTATAGACCTGGGCTCCGGCGCCGGCAACGACGCGTTTATCGCCCGTAATGAGACCGGCGAGACCGGCAAGGTCATCGGTATCGATTTTACCCCAGCCATGATCGACAAGGCCAGGGTCAACGCTGAGAAGCTCGGTTACCACAACGTCGAGTTTCGCCAGGGCGATATCGAGAAGATGCCTGTCACCGCAAACGCCGCCGACGTCATCGTCTCCAACTGCGTGCTCAACCTTGTGCCCAACAAAGAAGGCGTCTTTCGGGAGATTCATAGGGTCCTGAAACCCGGCGGTCACTTTAGCATCTCCGACATTGTGTTAGTGGGCGAGCTGCCCGAGAAAATCCAGCAAGCCGCCGAAATGTATGCCGGCTGTGTCGCCGGCGCCATCCAGAAGTCTGAGTACATGGCCCTGATCGAAACCACAGGCTTCCAGCACATCATCCTTCAGAAGGAAAAACCCATCATCGTCCCCGATGATATACTGGCCCAATACCTCAGCGCAGAGGAGATCACTGATTTCAGACAATCCGGCACCGGTATTTACAGCGTTACTGTATTCGCTCAAAAGTCTGCGGCGGCGAAATCCTGCTGCGGGCCAGTCTGCTGCCAATAATTCCTAAAGGGAAGGCCCATGCTTCTATCACAAGCAACAACAATTCATGAGTGCTAACAACTGTAATCTTGCCGAACGCAAGAAACTCAGCTTCCTTGACCGCTACCTTACCCTTTGGATCTTTCTGGCTATGGCTATCGGCGTCACCTTAGGCTATTTCGTTCCAGGTACAGCCACCTTTGTCAACGGCTTCCAGTCCGGCACCACCAACGTCCCCATCGCCATCGGCCTGATCTTAATGATGTACCCGCCCCTGGCCAAGGTCAAATACGAGCAGCTAGGCAAGGTCTTCCGAAATACCAAGGTCCTCACCCTTTCCCTGGTGATGAATTGGGTCATCGGTCCGATCCTCATGTTTATCCTCGCCATCGTCTTCCTCCGCGACAAACCCGAGTACATGGTCGGCCTTATCATGATCGGCATCGCCCGCTGTATTGCGATGGTCATTGTCTGGAATGAACTGGCCGAAGGGAATCGTGAATACGCCGCCGGCCTCGTCGCCCTTAACAGCATCTTCCAGGTCCTTTTTTACAGCCTGTTCGCGTGGCTCTTTATTACGGTGCTGCCCCCTTACTTTGGCCTCAAAAGCCTCGCCATCAATATCCGCATCGGGCAGATCGCCCGCAGCGTCCTGGTCTACCTGGGCGTTCCCTTTGCAGCGGGTTTTCTCACCCGGTACGCTTTGATCAGGACAAAGGGCAAAGATTGGTATGAAAAAAAATTCACCCCGGCGATTAGTCCCATCACCTTGATCGCACTGCTCTTTACCATCGTCGTCATGTTCAGCCTGAAGGGACAACTAATCGTTGCCATTCCCTTCGACGTGGTCCGTATCGCCGTCCCGCTCGTGATCTATTTCGCGCTTATGTTCCTGATCACCTTTTTCTTTGGGAAGGCCCTGGGCGCCGACTACTCGCAAAGCACCGCCCTGAGTTTCACCGCCGCCGGTAACAACTTTGAGCTGGCCATCGCCGTCGCCATCGGCGTCTTCGGGATCAACTCCGGGGAGGCCTTCGCCGGCGTCATCGGCCCGCTGGTAGAAGTACCCGCCCTCATCCTGCTGGTTAACGTCGCCTTCAGGCTCCGCCGCAAATACTATCCGACCACCCAACCCGCATAAGGAAAGTATCCGGGTAGAATTTATCCGCTTTGAATATGACGTTGAAAAGGCCGCCAGAGCCGTTGAGGGCACCCCCCTGTCCCAGGCTTTTGCGGATGCGCTGCGCAACGCCTGATAGCCGTTCTTTATAAAAGTGATAAAAGATTGTGCTTATCGACCTCCATTGCAATCAAGTCAAGCAATCCCTTATCGAAGTATTTGACGGCGTTTTCGTCACCGGCGCAGGTAAAGTGCCAATGTTCACCTTCACATTGTGCAGGGCTTATGACCACGCAGCCATAAGACCCGGTAGAAGGCTTGATCTCGATCATGTATTTGAAATCAAGGCCATCTTTAATACAATGGAAGACGCACAAATATGATATTTCATCGACTACAAAGTCGAAAGTAAAATCATTACTCATACAGTAGGTGTCCAAATACTTATTTGGTCCGCGGAAATGCGAACGGCTTGTTTCTGTCGACAAAGTCTTGGATGTGTCTAAAAGGTCTAAATGCTTGGTGATACCAGGTCTCCGCAGTTCCGCTCGTCGGAATCGCTGGCGGGCTACTTGAAGGTATGATTTTTTCTTTGAAATACGCGACCTGGCTCACCATCGCCGGCCTGAAAGGTACAAAGGGCTTGACCCAAGACAAAAAAGCCCGCCACCGGAGTGACGGGCGCACTATTATTCTATAATAGTATTAATGACAGACGCAACCCGGCATCTTCGGGCACACACCAGCCTTTTGGCAGTCCTTTGTCTTGGGACAACCGGCGGGGCAGGACGTAGTCGTCTTTTGTTTCTTTACTACAATTTTACCGCCAGTAGCGAAGGCAGTCGTAGATATCATAGCAACGGCCATGATGGAAAAAAATATCTTTTTCATCTGATGAAATTAAAATGATGTAAGAATGATTGTTTAGCTGAGATGGAGGCTCCCCTCTTGTGGCGGATGCCAGTTCGCCGAAAGGCCGGTTGATAAACGATTATCGTTTACAGGCGTTTTTTTCTCTTTTTCAGGAGTCAGAGCCAGCGGGTCTACAAGGCCCTCCGTCACCAAAAAGTAATTCCCAAAGGCACAGGCCATAAACGGGTTACACTCATCCCCTGCGCACTTCCTTTTATTGTCCGGGGTAGATTTTTGTCTCTGGCATTCCATCCTTTTTCCGCAGCAACCCACCATGGTACCTGCAGGCTCTCTCAGGAATATACCCAGGTTGCTCATCAATGGCTGGACAATAGAGAAGCCGACCAATGCAAGAAATAGAAAGGTTACTATTTTCACTGTACAAATATACGTAAATGGTCGCCTCATCCTTGTCCTTCCATCACAATTGTCTAAATTGCTCTTATGGAGCCTAACATACCCACACTATACCAATGGGCCGGAGGCGAAGCTGCTCTGCAAAACCTTTTCCGGGTCTTTTATGATAAAGTCCTGCAAGACGATCTTTTAGGTCCTGTTTTCCGGCAAATGTCCGCCGACCATCCGCGCCATGTCGCCGACTTCGTAGCCGAAGTATTCGGTGGCCCCAAGAAATATACAGGGGACGACGGCGGCAGCCACGCCTTCATGATCGCCCACCATATCGGGAAAATGCTCGACGAGCCCAAGCGAAAAAGGTGGTTGCAGCTTCTCCTCGATACCGCCGATGAGATCGGACTACCGGCCGATCCCGAATTCCGCTCCGCCCTTGTCGGATATCTCGAATGGGGCAGCCGTATCGCCGTCCTCAATTCCCAGGTCACCGAAAACCCCGTCGCCGACACCGAGCTCATGCCGCGTTGGGACTGGGGCGTACCCGGAGGGCCCTACCAACCTAAAAAATAATTTGTACAAATGACTGCAGCGGCTATTTCAGCGCAGCCGTTTCTTCTTCGAGGAAAACCCGGAACCGGTCCCTCAAGCTCCGGTACCAGGCGATCGTTTCCTTTGCTCCTGCCGAGATCGTAGACCCGCCCCCGTCCTCGCCGCCGATACTCGTCACTACAAAAGGCTCAGCCGCCATCCCATTGATCCGGCTGACAATCTCCCAGGCTTTTTTATACGACATCCCCATCTCTTTTGCCGCCTTGCTGATCGATCCCGTTTTCCCGATCAGCTCCAGCAACTCCACCGGTCCCGGCCCGAAGAAACGCTGCCCGTCCCCTTCGATCCAAAGGCTTCCATTTACCTTGAAAGCGCCTTTTTTCAATAGGTCATTTACCTTTTTTTCCATGCTGTAATTTACCCCTTTCTGGCGGCTATCGATCGGCTGCGGCGGGGATATGCTTCCTGATCTTGATGAGCACAAGCTTAGACGTCGGCGTATTGCTCTTATCCGCCACGCTGCCTATCGGCACGAGGACATTCGTCTCCGGGTAATACGTCGACGTACAACGCGCGGGAATATCATAGGGTACGACCACAAACAGCCGCGCTATCCTTTCCACTCCTTCGTAATAATTAAACAGGTCGACTTTGTCGCCCGCCTGGAATCCAGCGGCCACTATGTCTTTGGGGTTCATAAACACCACCCGCCTCTCCCCGTGGATCCCCCGGTAGCGGTCGTCCATTCCGTAGATCGTCGTATTGAACTGGTCATGGCTACGTATCGTCGCCATCCGGTAGTCATCCGGTTCCATGCTGATCTCCGGCAGCCGGCTGATGCTGAATGGCATCTTGTCGCCGAAATCCCTGGAGCTGAACTTACCCGCCCGCGGCCCATTGGGGAGATAAAAGCCTCCGGGCTCCCTTACCCTTTTATTGTATTGTTCGAATCCTGGGATACAGCGCTCTACCAGATCTCGCACCGCATCATAGCTCTTTGCATACCGGTTCCAGTCTACCTTCGTTCGAGCGCCTAAAACAGTCTTTGCGATCTCGCAAATGATCCGGTTCTCGCTCCGCAGGTCTTTCGCCACTGGCTTCAGGATGCCTTTGGATTGCTGTACCACGCCCATGGAGTTCTCGCAGCTTACAAACTGCTCCACGCCGTCCACCAGGTCCTTATCGCTGCGCGCCAGAGTTGGGAAGATGATCGCCTCCTCGCCATGCACTAAGTGCGTCCGGTTCAGCTTCGTCGACACATTTACATTCAGCTTTAATTTCCGCATGGCGTCGGCCGTAAAGCCCGTATCCGGCGTAGCGGACAGGAAGTTTCCGCCCATCGCGAAAAACACCCGGATCTTTCCCTGGTGCATTGCCCTGATACAATTCACTACATCTACTCCGTGCTCCCGGGGCGGCTCGAAACCGAACACCTCCTTCAGCTTATCCAGGAACCAGGCCGGGGGCTGCTCCCAGATCATCATCGTGCGGTTTCCCTGGACATTGCTGTGTCCACGAACCGGGCAAAGACCCGCACCCGGCTTCCCCAGGCTGCCCTTCAACAGGATCAGGTTGACGATCTCCTTGATGGTATCCACCCCATTCTTCTGCTGGGTGATACCCATCGCCCAGCACACGATGATCTTCTTTCTTCCCTTCAGCAATTCCGCCGCCTCCCGCAGCTGGTCCACAGGGATGCCCGCCGCTTCCGCCAATGTTTCCAGGGACTGCTCTGCCAGGTGCGTCTTCAGCCCGTCGACCCCCACGGTATTTTTTTGGATGAACGCAGCGTCGAACACCGTTCCCGGATGCTCTTCCTCCGCCTGGAACAATAATTTTTCGATGCCCTGCAAGACCGCCATGTCCCCGTTGATCTTCACCTGCAGGTAAAGATCCGCCATTTTGGTGGCCGGCCGGTTCAGCAGGCTATCCACCACGCCCTTTACCTGCTGCGGATTATTAAAGCCGATGAGTCCCGCTTCCTTGAGCGGGTTTATCGCAATGATCTTTGCCCCGTTATCCTTCGCTTTTTGGAGATTGTCCAACATCCTTGGCATATTCGTCGCCGGGTTGATGCCCATCATGATGATCAGCTCCGTCTGAGAAAAATCCTCCAGGGTCACAGACCCCTTTCCGAGCCCAATGGTTTCCAACAGGGCTACCCCGCTGGACTCATGACACATATTTGAACAGTCCGGCATATTATTCGTCCCGAACTCGCGGACAAACAGCTGGTACATAAAAGAAGCTTCGTTGCTCAGGCGGCCGGAAGTATAAAAGGCGCTTTCATCCGGCGAGGCGAGGCCGTTCAGGGTCGCCGCAACTTTTGTATATCCTTCCTGATAGCTGATCGGCAGGAAATGCGTGCCACCCTTAGGCAGGTAGACGGGGAAAGTGATCCGGCCCTTCTTGCCCAGCTCCATATCAGAGAGGGCCGCCAGGTCATTCACCGAATGTTTTGCAAAGAAATCCAAAGTCAGCTTTTTCTTTGTCGCTTCTTCCGCCAGCGCCTTTGCCCCGTTCTCACAGTAAGCCGCTATCGGCGACCGGTGTCCGTCCTCATCCGGCCACGCACAGCTCGAACAGTCGAAGCCGCCTTTCTGGTTCATCTTCGACAGGGCCTTTAAGCCCCGCACCGCGCCAGCCTCTGCGAATACATCGCTCATCGCCGCCAACACGCCCGGGATCCCCGCGGCCCAGGTCTTTGCCTCCGTAACCTTCAGATGCGACAGCTGTTCGGGTCCTTCCGGTGAAGGTTCCTGCTTATCCTGGTCATTCATAATGGGTGTTTTACCAGCGTTGCGTTTTCAGGCAGCGGGGTGTTCACCCGATGCGCGCCCGAATAAATATTGAAACGATTATTCCGCAGAAAACCGATGAGCGTCGTTCCGAACTCCTCCGCCAGCGACACTGCCAGGCTCGACGGAGCGCCTACCGCTGCGATCACCGGGATCGCCGCCATTGCCGCCTTCTGCACCAGCTCAAAGCTCGCCCGGCCGCTTAGCAAGAGCACCGTCTGCGCCAGCGGCAGCCGGCCTTTCATCATGGCCGCCCCGATGAGCTTATCCACTGCGTTGTGCCGGCCCACGTCTTCCCGTACCAGCAGGGGAGACCCGTTTAAATCAAACAAGGCGGCTGCATGCAGCCCGCCCGTTTCGGCAAACACCCGCTGCTCCCTGGCCAGCCGATCGGGCAGACCCAGGATGAACGCGGGTTCGATCTTTCTTTCTGCCGCCAGGGTTCTCGTGCCAAAAGGGCTCACCGTACGGATCGCCTGGATAGAAGCTTTACCGCATACTCCACAGCTCGACGTCGTATAGAAATTCCGTTCCGCCTGCCGTAGGTTTGGAATAGAGCCCTCCTTCAAGGTGACCAGGATCGTATTTTGCCTGTTTTCCGAACAGGGCAGGAAAACATGTTCCACCACCTTCACATCCTCAGCCCCCGCAATAATGCCTTCCGTAAACAGGAACCCAACCGCCAGATCCGCGTCATGCCCCGGCGTCCGCATCGTCACCGCCAGGTTCTGCATCTTGCCGAGGACTGGTTCGCCGGAAAGGGGGTGCCGTTGACCTGTCTCTATGCCGCCGTAGGCCAGCCTTATCTCCAGCGGCTCCTCTACGGCCAGAAGGTCCGGCATCGTTCTTACGGCATCCTCCGTTATTTTCACGATAGATACCTGTAGCGCGTTACTCATAAAAAATGGATTAAGTCGTCGTCAGTATTTTGTCCGGGGTGATCGGCAGCTCCCGTATCCGTTTGCCCGTCGCATTATACACCGCATTGGCCACCGCAGCCGCCACCCCGATCAGCGAGATCTCTCCCAGTCCTTTGGAGCCTACGGGGTTGATGATCGGATCAGGCTTATCGATGAATATGGCCTCGATGTCCGGCACATCTGCGTTCACGGGCACATGGTAGTCGGCGAAGTTCCCGTTCACATAGCGGCCGTACCGGTCGTCGAACACCGCCTCTTCCGTCAGCACCATTCCCAGTCCGCCGACCGCGCCGCCGATCATCTGGCTGGAAGCTGTCTTACGGTTGACGATCTTGCCGCCGTCCACGACCGCCACCAGCTTTTTCACCTTTACCACTCCCGTAAGCGGATGCACGTAGACCTGCGCAAAATGCGCGGAAAAAGAATACATCGAATAGTTCTTGGCCTCGTCGCCGGCCTGGGAGTCCTGAGTCAGCTCAAGCACCGGAAGGTTTAGCTTTTGCAAAATGCTTGAATAATCGATAGCTGCCGTGCTGTCCGTGGGCAGCCCCGCCAGCGAATTGAGCTTTTGCTTTAGCGCCACGCATACGTCATGGACCGCGGAGCCTACGGAAGAGCAGGTTTGCGATCCACCTTGTGTCGGCGCCACCGGGAAAGAAGAATTGCCCAGCTCGAAGGTGATCTTATCCGCCGGGATGCCCAACGTGTCGGCAGCGATCAAGGTCATCGACGTAGCCGTCCCGGGTCCGATATCGCTGGTGGCGCTTTGGATATTTACCGTCCCGTCCGGCAGTAATTTGATCTTGGCCGAGGTCTTGCTGCGATAGGCTCCAAAGGCGCCGCAGCCGATCCCATAGCCCACCATCCATTCCCCGTCGCGGAGCGTCCCCGGCTCCGCCGGTCGCTTGTCCCAGCCGATGCGTTCCGATCCCTGCTGGTAACATTCTTTCAAAAACTTACTGGACCAGGGCAGGTTACGTTCCGGGTCTGTATAAGTATAATTCCGGAGCCGCAATTCGATGGGATCCAGCTTCAGTTTATAGGACAGCTCATCCAGCGCCGATTCCAGCGCGAAGGAACCTGTTGCCTCACCGGGCCCGCGCATGGGCGCGGGTACCCCGACGTTCAACGGCACTACCTTATAACGCGTATTCGCGTTGGGGCTGGCGTAGAGGAAACGCGACACATTCACTGCGTTCTCTGTGAACTCTTCATAGACCGCCGTCTGCGAATGTGATTCATGGGTAATGCCTACCAGCTTTCCATCCGCAGCAGCGCCCAGACCAATCTTCTGGATCGTAAGGGGCCGATAGCCTACCAAAGTAAACATCTGTTCTCTGGTCAGCGTCAATTTTACTGGCCGCTTTACGAGCTTTGCCGCCTGCACCGCCGCGAATTCATGCGGCCAGGTGCGCAGCGATGACCCAAAGGCCCCGCCCACAAACCGGGAATTGATCTGCACATTCGCCGGGTCGAGCCCGAAAGCGCCGGCGATCGCGCGCTGCGAGCCGATGACTCCCTGGGATTTTGTATAGAGCGTTACCTTATCGTCACCGTCCCAAAAGGCTATCGTCACATGCAGCTCCATGGGGTTGTGCATTTCCGAGGGCAACATATAGTCCTGTTCCACGATCACGGGGGCGTTCTTATACGCATCCGCCTCACCCCGCACATAATCTTTATACTTCCCTTCGTTCGGGACTACGCCCTTATCGAAGTTCTTATGAAAATCCGTTTCGAAGGGCGCCGCCTTGTACGTCGCCTTCACCAGACTCGCCGCATACGTCGCCCGCTCAAATGTTTCCGCCACCACCAGAGCGATCGGCTGTCCGTTAAAATGCACCTGGTCGTCGTTGAACAGTTTGAGTCCCTTCACCGGCTTTGCCGCTCCCGGCTGAAAACCCGGTACCTTTGGTGCGTTGAACGGTGTGATTACCGCCAGCACGCCGGGAGCACGCTCCGCCGCCTTCGTGTCCATCGAGACGAGCGTCCCGCTGGTAATCGTTGCGGGTACCAGCACGCCATAGGTGAGTCCAGGTATTTTATATTCCCCGGAATAGGTTGCGCCACCTGTGACTTTCAGGCGGCCATCCACCCTGTTCAGCGGGTCGCCGATCATATCGTGTTTCATGCTGATGCCGTTTGCAGCGCCAGAAGGATCGCGTTCGGCGCAAGGGTTAATTTAAATTTGTTGTATCGATAGGCCTTTGCGCCCTGCATGGCGATCTCAGCCGCCTGCCTGAACGTGGCTTCAGTGGCCGGCTTGCCTTTAAGGAAGGCTTCGGGCTCATGCAGACGCCAGGGTTTATGCGCAACGCCGCCCATTGCCAGGCGGGCGCCCTTTATCGTAGTCCCGTCCATATCCAGCGCCGCCGCCACCGAGACCAGCGCAAACGCATAGGATGAGCGGTCCCGCACTTTCAGGTAGTGGGAGTGGTTCCTGAATGCGGCCGCCGACGCCGGCAATTCTACTGCCGTGATCAGCTCCGTCCTTTCGAGCGTATTGTCTTTTTCCGGGTGATCCCCCGGCAGGCGGTGGAACTCTCCAAATGGGATCGTCCGTTCACCTTTGGGGCCTCTGACATGCACCACGGCGCCCAGGGCCACCATGGCTATATTCATGTCGCTGGGGTTGACCGCGATGCAATGGTCGCTGGCGCCAAACAAGGCGTGCATCCGGTTATACCCTTCCAGCGCGCCGCAGCCGCTGCCCGGCACGCGCTTATTACAAGGCATCGCCGTATCGAAGAAGTAATTGCAGCGCGTCCGTTGCATCATGTTACCTCCTACCGTCGCCATATTGCGCAGCTGGGGAGAGGCGCCGGCGTTGATCGCCAGTGACAGCAACGGGTAGTCTTGCAACACAAGCGGATGATCCGCCACCTCGCTGTTTGTCGCCAGGGCGCCGATATGCAGACCGGCGGCCGTCTTTTCCACTGACTTCAGGGGCAGGGGGTTGATATCCACCAGCCGTTCCGGCGCGACCACGCCCATTTTTATCAGGTCGATGAGGTTCGTGCCGCCCGCCAGTAAGTGCGCCTGCGGTTCTTTTACCAGCGATTGGATCGCGCCCGCCGCGGCCGAAGACCGGGAATAGTTAAATGGGTTCATAGCTGACTGTTTTTGACTTCCTGGATCGCTTTGACAATATTGGAATAGGCTCCGCAGCGGCAGATGTTCCCGCTCATGAATTCGCTGATCTGTTCCCTGGACTGCGTGCGTCCTTCCTTCACCAGCGCCACCGCCGACATGATCTGTCCGGAGGTGCAGTAGCCGCATTGGAAGCCGTCGTGCTTAATAAAAGCCTCCTGCATGGGGTGGAGCTGGTCGTTTGTTGCCAGCCCTTCGATGGTGGTGATCTTCTTTCCTGTATTCGTCACCGCGAGACTTAGACAGGAGTTGATCCTCACCCCGTTAACATGCACCGTACAAGCCCCGCATTGTCCCCGGTCGCAGCCTTTTTTGGAGCCGGTAAGATTCAGCTCTTCGCGGAGGAGGTCCAGCAGCGTCACCCTCGGTTCCACTTTCACGCTATGCATAACTCCGTTGACCTCCAGGTTCACCTGCACCTTTTCGAAGACGTCGGCGATCTTTTCATCCCATTGCTCCTCCGCCGCCTTGATGACCGGACCCGGTGTAAGCGCCATCGCCGACAATAGCGAAGACTGCTTGAGGAAGTCACGTCGCGATCCGCCCAGGAGGGGTTCGCCTTTTTCTTGATTTGTTTTTTTTGACATGGGCCATTTATTTAACGACCTATAAATTTACGACAGGAGGGGCGGATAAAGCGTTGTATTCGCAGATACATAACGAGTTAAATTCATGCCCTGTCAAAATGAAACGCTTTTTTCATTATCGTTCGATCCGGCAGGCCGTTGCTATTGGGAGTTACCTCGTATGTATCAGACAGTCATGTAATTAAAGATCCCGCTACCCGTTGGCACAGATTTAGAACAATAGACCGATGTTAAATAGTCGATTGTATGAAGACCTTTATAATTTTTGACAATGGCGGGAAGACGCTGGACAGGTTTACGGTGATCAATAAAGAGACAGGCGACGTTTTTGCATGCAGCGATAACCCGGAAGCACCTGGCTGCGCCTGCGAACTGGTCGGCAATTGCGCCAGTCACCGCATTGTTTTATACGGAGCCAGGTGGAGGCAGCGGCTTCCCCAGCGGAATGTATTGAAAGAAGAGGTTGAAAACTATGTAAATAATGCGCGGCTGGACCCGGACTGGCTGGGTAAAGAAGTGGAGCTTACCAATCTACCCATGCCTGTGAAGCGTTATATTACGCGGTTGATCTCTAAAGATGATGGAACTTTAAACGGGCGAAACCGGCTCCACATGGACCAGCACGTCCTTGATCATGAGGTCGCTTTCCAGCAGTAGCTTTTTCACGGCATGGGCTATGGCGTGTCCTTCGGTGACGCTCAGCGAGCCGTCCACCTGCAGGTGCAGATCCACGAAATAGTCGAATCCCATTTTTCGGACATAGCATTTCTCCACCAACCGGACATCTTTGTTCTGGCTGGCCAGGGCGCGGATCTTCGTGACGATCTCGTTAGATGGGGCGGCGTCCATGACCTCGTTCAGCGCCGGGCGGAGCAGGGCGATGGCGTTTATGACGATGATCCCGGAGGCGATCAGCGCAGCCCAGTCGTCCGCGGATTCATAGCCCTTCCCCAATATAAGCGCCACCAGGATGCCGATGAAAGCCGCCAGGGAGGTGATGGCGTCGCTGCGGTGGTGCCAGGCGTCCGATTTTACGGCCTGGCTGTTGATCGACTTGCCGACCTTCAGTACATAGCGGAACATGCCTTCCTTGATCATGATGACCACCAGGAGGATAGCCAGGGTAAAGCGCCGGGGCATCTGGTGCGGGGTCCTTATATAATAGATGGCATGCCAGCCGATCCAGGCGGCGGCGCCCAGCAGGAAAAGGGAGATAAGGATCGCCGCCAGCGGTTCGGCCTTTCCGTGGCCATAGGGATGTTCCTTGTCCGCCGGTTTCATGGCGATGCGCAGTCCCAGCCAGAGGAGGGCCGAGCTGAGCACGTCCGCGGCGGTCTCCGTGGCGTCGGCCATCAGGGCATAGGAATGGCCCAGGTAGCCGGCCGCGTATTTTACGAAGACGAGCGTGATGCTGATCGCGATCCCCATGACCGTTGTCCGGATGGCCTTAACCGAAGGGTGTACATCTATGCTTTGCATGCAAGACTTTATTTATGCAATTTTATTCAATTTTACGCATAGGGAACAAGCCTGATATAAAAATCAGTTCCTTTTCCGGGTGTACTTTGTACAGACACCGATCCTCCATTGCTTTCCACCATACTTTTTATCAGGTAAAGACCAATCCCTTTTCCCTCTCCGGAATTGGAAAACCTGGTAAAAGGAGCAAACAACCGGTCCTTAATAGTGTTCAGGTCCATCCCTGCAGCCGTGTCTTTAAAGATCAGTTCCACAGCATCATCTTCGCTCCTGGTCATCACCTCGATCCTGAGCGGTCGGGCCGGGTCTCTGTACTTGATGGCATTACTCAGCAGGTTACGGAGCAGGCTTTGGAGGAAACCTTCGACGTACAGGATATGTCTGCCCTGGGAAAAATCAGAGAGAATGCCGACATCCGGGGCTTTAACAGCCGTTTCGAACTCTTCCAGGCTCTCCGCGAAAAGATCCTCAAAATCGAGCTTCCGGATGACATGCTTGTCCTGATTCTGCACGTCCAATACCTCGATAAGACTGTGGATGGTCCTGTCGAGCCTGTTGACAGCCCTGGTTAGAATACCCTTATAGATAACAGTATCTTCTTCCTGCGGCTGGTTCACAACATAGTCCGAGGATATCCTTAAATTGGTCAAAGGAGTTTTAAGATCATGCGAAATGGCGTAGGTAAAGGCTTTCATCTTTTCATTGTTGATGGAAAGTATTTGATTGAGCTTTCGGATCTCTTCCATTTGGTTTTCCACCATTTTCGCATTCGCTCTTAATTCTTCGGTTAACTCGACGAGCTGGATATTCCTCATCTTTAGTTCATCATATGCGGAAATTGCAGGCTCGCCTTTCAGGTGTTTTACCCATCCCTGAATGACCACGTTATTAAGCAAAGCGGCATTGCCGGGTATATTTTTCTGAAGTTGGACCGCAGTCCCTTTTGAAGTACTGACGATGTCAAAGCGATCCGCCAGCTTTTTTGCATATACGATCCCAACGCCGCGCCCCCTGTAATGCAGGGTATCACGCTCCATGATCTCTTTAAGATTCGCGATGCCCTTTCCTTCATCTTTGATTATGGCTTGCAAATAACACCGGTCCCCCATCTTTACGACGCTAAAGCTCACTACGCCGCTAAACGCAAATTCAATACAATTCCGGGAGATTTCCGATACAGCCGTTGCAAATCGGGTCTGCTCGGATAAACTCATACCGGAAAAATTTGCGAATTGCATTCCCCGACGGTGAGCCAGCATAATATCCAGTTCATTGTTAAGCTCAAGCGACATGATGGCGATTTCCATATCTCAACTCATTTAACAAATTTTGCCACTGCTATTGTAGAATCATCATTATTCCTGTCAAAATCTTTATACAGTGCCGCACATACTACGATACCCTGATTTTGAAAGATGCCCGGGTATTTCAGAATATCCCATCTTGCGGACAGTCCATCACTATGGAGGACAAGGATATCGGTTTTTTTGTCGATTTGTAATAAATGATCGTTCAGGCTGGCCGGCATGATATGCCCAACGATCCCGTTATAGGACAGACAACCATGCGACCTGATTGAAGATACTAATTTCATCGTAATATTCCCGACGCCGCAGTATCTTAATTGATTGTTTACCTCATCAATATAGGCCACCATTGCCACTCCGCCCCTCGTCTTTTTCAGTTTGTCGTGCAACTCCCTTAGCTGCTCCACAGGGCTGTCCCTGGTAGATGTAAGAAAGGCGTCCAAACCCTCCCGGGCGGCTGTATTGGCAGCGAAGCCATGCCCCAGGCCATCGATCATCATCATCCGGACTTTCTTATCGTACGGTTTGGTTTCCCATAGATCCCCGCAAATGGTTTCATTCTTTTTACAAACACTGATAGTGCTAATGGTAAGAGTGCTGGCAGGGTTTATAAAATTTTTATCGAGGTAAAGCCTGGCGAAAAGGATGGTTCCCCAGTTTGGCAGAGAATAAAGAT
>JAMFRX010000269.1 GCA_026224995.1 Puia dinghuensis | reverse complement strand
CCGCATCCCGGGCATGGTACCGCGGTGCGGGCTCCTGCTGCTTATAGGAGGTGTCATGTTCTTCGTCGGCTACGATGAGCCCGAGGTTGTCGAAGGGCAGGAAGAGCGCGGAACGCGCCCCCAGGATGATCTTTAGCTCACCCGTGCGGATCTTATTCCAGATCTCCAGACGCTCGTTTGCGCTGAACTTACTATGATAGATGCCGATATACCCTCCAAAATGCTGCTGTAGCCGCCGGATGATCTGCGAGGTCAGGGCGATCTCCGGCAGGAGGTAGAGTACCTGCTGCCCCTTTCGGATGACCTGCTCTATCTGGCGGATATACACCTGCGTCTTCCCGCTGGAGGTCACCCCATGCAGCAGGCAGACGGCACGCTGCCCGAAGGAGGCGCTCACCTGTTCAAAAGCAACCTGCTGCGCAGCCGTTAGCTCAAAGGAGATATGGATATCTTTGGGCAGATACCGGATACGGTCCACCGCCCTCTTCTCTATGCGCAGGATCTGCTTCTCCACAAGCCCCTTCAGCTGGGCGTCGGAGGCGCCGGATTTCTTCAGCAGCTGCGGCCGCGTGACCTCGCCTTCGGTACGGACCAGATGGAGATAGGCCAGCAGCAGCTCCTGCTGCTTGGGCCCGCGGCTCCAGTTGTTCAGCAGGTCCGCGAGCTTGTCCTCGTTGCCATATTCCGGGTTCAGGACGACATAGTTCTCCGTTTTCGCGGCATAGGTCTCCTTCAGCGACTCCCATACATGACAGACCTTTTTTTCGATGAGCCGCTTGATCACCGGATATACATGGTTGGAGTCCAGCAGCTGCTGGACGTCGGAGAGCTTCAGCTCTTTTTTGATGTGCAACGCTTCCGCTACTACGAATTCGTCATTGTCCAAATGGGTGAAATCGTCCCCAGCCTCTTCGTTGAAGACTAAGATGGTCTCGCTGCTGAGCTTAAAGTGGGCTGGAAGCGCCGCCGCCATCACCTCTCCTTCGCTGCACAGGTAGTAGCCCGCTATCCATTCCCATAGCTTTAGCTGACCGGCATGCAATATCGGCTCGCTGTCCAGCACGTTGCCGATGGGTTTGGGCTCGAAGGCCTCGGGCTTGTCTTCGTGCAGCCGCTTGACGATGCCCGCATACTTCTTATTCCGCAGCTCTACCTCCACACGGCAGCCCGGACGTAGTTGGGTACGCCATTGCTCCGGCACGGACCAAGTATAGTTCCTGGGCAGGGCCAGGGGTATGATGACTTCGGCGTACATGGGGGTGCAAAATTACGATAAAACGGGGGGATCACCGGTGACCAAGTTTGACCGGCCACGGCCCGCCAAATCATCTGATCCATTTAGCCCCATACCTCCTCAATCCCTCCTCCATCTGGCTGTATACCCTCGCCTTCAGCACCCCGACATCGGCCGGCCCAAGCCCCTCCACCTCCACCGCCGGCAAAAACACCGCCCGCGTCCTGCCGGGTCGCAGCGAGAACAAGGTGGAATAATGCATCCGGTCGAAGGTGTCCAGGAAGAGAATGGGCTGCACCGCCGTCTGCATCTCTATGGCGATCCGGAAAGCGCCGTCGTAGAAGTCCTTCAGCGGCCTGCCCGTCTCGTTAAACGTTCCCTCGGGGAAGATAAAGACGGAGACCTCGTTGGCCAGCGCCGATTTGAGCTCCCGCACGCTTCGGGACCTGCCCTGTACGCTGCTGCGGTCCACCATCACGACGGCGCGGCTGTAGATAAACCCGAAGACGGGCCATTTGGCCATCTCCGCCTTGCCTAGGATACGCAGCGAATCCCGGGTCACGGCCTGCAGGATCATGGGGATGTCGAGATAGGAGATATGATTGGAGACGAATACATATTGCCGCCCGGGGTCGACGGCCGATTCATAGACGATGCTGCTGCGGATGCCGATGAGCGCTAGCCAGGCATTGTCCCACCACCTGCAGACCCGATAGATGCGATTCCCGCCTTTGGCGGCGCCTTGCAGGGAAAAAAAGGCCACCAACGGCAATACGCAAAGCATTCCGGCAATGAACAGCATGAGGGCATACGCGCAATAGAGTATACGTAGAGGCAGTAACAGCAATCGGACAAGCATCTTCTTCAGGATATCGCCTTTTAAGCCATATACGGCCAAAGATACGGCCCGCACTTGTATTTCAACCGGTTCGCGGTATCTTTGCGGGCTTATGACCGCCAAAACAGTCGCCTTTCATACCCTGGGCTGCAAGTTCAACTTCTCGGAGACCTCCGGCCTCTCCCGCTTGCTCGCAGCCGAAGGATTCGGGAAAAAGGAGTTCGACGAGGTCGCGGATATCTATGTCATCAACACCTGCAGCGTAACCGAAAATGCCGACAAAGAATGCCGGTACCTGGTCCGTAAGCTGAGACGGCAGGCGCCGGAAAGCATGGTCGTGATCACGGGCTGCTACGCCCAGCTCAAGCCGCAGGAGATCGCCGGTATCCCGGGCGTCGACCTGGTCCTGGGCGCGGCGGAAAAATTCAATCTTGCCCAGCATATAAAAGAGTGGTCCAAAGGCGATGCGACGAAGATCTGCAGCTGCGATATCCAGGAGGTGTCGGAATTCAACCCTTCCTATTCCCTCGGCGACCGCACCCGCACCTTCCTGAAAGTGCAAGACGGCTGCGACTACAACTGCTCGTTCTGCACCATCCCCATGGCCCGCGGCCGCAGCCGCAGCGACACCGTTGCGCGCACCGTCCGGACCGTAGAGGAGCTGGCAGCCCGCGGTGACGTGAGGGAGATCGTCCTCACCGGCGTCAACTTAGGCGATTTCGGCAAGCACGAGAACCTCGCTTCTGCCGAAGCCCGTGAGACTTTTTTCCATCTGATGCAGGCACTCGAAGCAATCGAAGGCATCGACCGCTACCGCATCTCTTCCATTGAACCCAACCTGCTGACCCCCGAAATGATAGAATGGACCGCCGGCAGCCGCAAGTTCATGCCCCATTTTCATCTCCCACTGCAAAGCGGCAGCAATCACCTTCTGGGCCTGATGCGCCGCCGCTATAAACGAGAGCTCTATGCCGAACGGGTGCAGCTGATCAAAAGCCTTATGCCCCATTGCGCCATCGGCGTGGATACCATTGTTGGCTTCCCCGGCGAAACCGACGAACTGTTCAGAGAAACAGTAGACTTCCTGCAGGAGCTCGACGTCTCCTACCTGCACGTCTTCACCTATTCCGAGCGCGACAATACCAAAGCCCTGGAACTTAAACCCATTATACCCACTCCCGTGCGGCAGGAACGCAACAAGTTCCTGCGCAACCTCTCCTACCGGAAAATGCAGGAATTCACCCGCCGCCACCAGGGACAAACCAGGAAAGTGCTGCTGGAAGGCCATGTGACAACTCCGCTAATGGAAGGCTATACAGACAATTATATCAAGGTGACCACTCCCTACCGGGAAGAATGGGTCAATCGCATCATGGATTGGACATTGTAGAGGCAACGTTTGCCGATGCCATAACGTATGTAATTGTATACGTCTTTCATAGCCTTGATAAGGGATATGACCCCCGGCATGGCTATTGCAGCGTTGTGGGGGTGTCGAACAATAGAACGGAAGTTTTGTTAACTTATAAGCACAGTAGTTATGCGAAAATTCCAGGTGACCATAAAATTTGAGATGAATGATGAATTTGCAGCGCTGGTTCCGCCGCACCGCACCTACATCAACCGGCTGATCGAACAGGGCATCATCGATCACTACGTCGTGACGATGGAGACCCAGCGTGTATGGATCACCTTCTCCGCCGACGACCGTAAGGCCGTTGAGAAATACCTTTCCAAATCTCCACTCTTCAAATACTGGACCTACGAGATCGACGAGCTCTTTATGGTCGATGGGCTCCACTATCGCCTCCCCGTCGTACAGCTCAACTAGTAAGCAAAAACGTACTTATAGAACGCGATGCAATCCCTTGGCGTCGCCATGATATCGTCCCGGAAAAAAGTGTCCGAGGAAACGCTATGCACATTCCTGAATCCCAGCTTACGGATGATATACTTGGCGCGGGTGATATGGTAAAAGCTGGATACGACGATGGCCGAGCCAACCTTCAGGCTATCGGCCACCGGCAAAAAATCCTTGGCCGTCAGATAGGTATTCTCCCCGTCGTTGTCTTCTATGATCTTGTCGGCCGGTACGCCATGGGCGACAAGATACTGTTTCATGGCGAGCCCCTCCGGGTAGTGACCACCTTCTTTTCCCCTGCCGCCGCTCACCATGATCCGCGGCACCTGCCCTTCCCGGTACAGCCGCAGGGCCCTGTCCACCCGCCCCTTGAGCCATGGCGAAAGGGTACCATCCGCCTCTACCCGATTACCCAATACGATGGCGATATCGGCCTTCCCCTTGTAAGCATGCAAGCCGTCGACGACAACATAGACGACATGCACCAGGGCCCAGCAGACCAGGACCAGCAAAAGGATAAGCCACCACCTGGCTCTCCTGGTTATTTTTTTGCCCATGACGGTTTATGCTTTAAGACTTTTTTGTAGACGGGGCAGCCTTCGGAGTGCGCGCCAGGCAGGTAGCCGGTGCTCATCAGGAATTCACCCACGATCTCCCCGCCCGTGAAGCGGAACGTCTGCTTGAAGAGCTTCACCCACTCCTCCTTGCTCAGCGGATGGTGCTTGTCCAGCCATTTCTTGAATGACCCGAACTCCTTTTGTATCGCTTGTATCTTCTTAGCATTGTCGATGGTGGCATCCACCTTCAGCCTGTTCCGGATGATGCCGGCGTCATTGAGCAGCCTTTCCCTTTGCTTAGCTCCATACCGCGCTACCTTGTCGATGTCGAACCCGTCAAAGGCCTTGAAGAAATTGTCTTTCTTATTCAGGATGGTGGTCCAGGAGAGCCCGGCCTGGTTGATCTCCAGGATCAACCGGGCGAAAAGGTGGTTGTCGTCGTCAATGGGGAAACCATATTCCTTATCGTGGTAGTGGACGTGTACGTTACCCTTGTCCATGGTGGCGACGACCTTGCAATAACCAGAAAGATTTTCCATATCGTAATCAATAATACTGGGTAAATATACTATAGATTTGCCTTCGTCAAATATTTTACCGCATGTCCAGACTAAGCGCCTTCTCTCTCCTTACTGCCCTGCTGTTTTCGGCTTCTGCCGATGCACAAACTGCTGCCGGCCTGCCCGAGCAGATGACTTCACCGGGCTACGATCCGGCCGCCCTCTTCGCCCCGGGCTTCTATGGCGATCTTCACCTGGCCACCCGCTCTGCCAACGGCAGTCCCTCGGCAACCTACTGGCAGAACCGCGCCGACTATACCCTCGCCGTAAAGCTGGACACCCTGCACAACGAGCTGGAAGGCAGCGCCGTCATCCGGTATACCAACAACAGCCCCGACACCCTCCATACGCTCTGGCTCTACCTGGACCAGCAGACCTACCGCGCCGACGGCCGCTCCAACT
>JAMFRX010000268.1 GCA_026224995.1 Puia dinghuensis | reverse complement strand
GTTCACCGGGATGTTCAAGGGGGCGATCATCCTATCCGTTTTTTATACTTTGTTCAATAGCTGGCTGGAGAAGAGCAGCCTGGCGGTCCGTCAATAAATACAATTTAGTCGATGGCGACGGGCCAGCTGTCCGTGCGGACTGGCGCCAGGGGCAGACCTTCTTTTCCCGAGATATTACCGATGCCGGCATTGCTGAACTGATAGCGGACTGCGACGGGTTTTTTGACCGCCGCTGCCGAGACGATAAGCTGATCTCCTTTGAGGTGCGCTTCGGCGGGATAGAAGACCTGGTCTTCGCCGGCGATGAACAGGGCGGTGGCGGCTTTGTCTTTCAGCACCAGGCCAGCCGGGGCGTCCGAGCAGGTGACGATGATCTTATCCCCTTTTATCTCCATACTTTTATAGGCCGGGTTCTTATAGGCGATCCCCTGCCGGTGATAGGTATCCGCAAGGGCCCAGTTGGCCAGGCGAAGGCCTACATCGTGCTTGTTCTTGGGATGGACGTTGGTAGTATCGGTAACCAGATCGCTGATGACCACCATCCCGGTATTTTCTACGTGCATGACGTGGGCCTGTTGTTCCCGCAGGACGCCCCCTGTATTTTTGGGTCCATAGGTATACGGAGCGATCTGCACGTAATAAAACGGCAAGGGCAGGTTCCAGGCCTGGCGCCAGGAGGCGATCATGGTGGTGAGGAGCCTGCCGTAGGATGCCGGTGCGGCGGTGTTGCCTTCGCCCTGGTACCAGAGGAAGCCGGCAACGGTGAAATGGGTGAGTGGGGCAATCATCGCGTTATAACAATAACCGGGCTTATACGGCCAGCCATTGGCAGGTTTTTCTTTTTCAGCGGCGGGGTTGAGGATGGCGTCCGATTCTACAAGCTGTGCGGGGGTCCAGACTTCGGCGGGGGTGCCGCCCCAGGCCACCTCAATGAGCCCGATGGGAGTGTTGAGGTCTTTGTTGAGCTTCTTTGCGAAGAAATAGGCCACGGAGCTGAAATGTTTAAGGTTGTCGGAATCACAGACGGTCCATTGTCCGTCAAGGTTATTCTGAGGCCAGTCGGCAGTCGATCTCGGCGCATGGAAGAAGCGGATATTTGCATTGTAGCAGGAGGGCAGCTCCGCCCGTACATCGGGTTCTCCCCAGGTCTCGCACATCTCCATATTGGATTGCCCGGAACAGACCCAGACCTCGCCGATGAGGATGCTATCCAGCAGAATGGTGTTCTGGCCTTTGATAGAAATGGTATAGGGCCCGCCGGCGGCGGGTGTGGACAGGGACAGGGCCCAGCGGCCGTCGCGGGAACCTTTTGTAGAGTCCAGCTTTTGGTCCCAGGAGGCGGTGATGGCGATCTTTTCGCCCGGTTCGCACCAGCCCCAGAGGTTCACCTGGGACTTTTGCTGCAGGACCATATTGCTGGAAAGGACATGGGGGAGGCGTACATTGGCGCGGCCTATAAGGATAGCCGGAAGCAGGAGCATCAGCAAGCAAAGTTTTCTCATTCGAATGTGTTGTGAACATAAATATATTGCTAATGCGCGAGCTAAAAAAAACAGACAGCTGGAATCGAATTTTCCTTAAATTAACGATTCATTTGAGAAAACAAAACTACCATGATGCATCTAAAATTAACTGCGCTGGCCTGTGTGCTCCTGCTGTCGGGGCAGGTTTTTTGCCAGGACCCCGTGATCGACAATATCGTAAAGGAAGAGACCGATCATTCGCAGCTTAAGGTGCTTGCGCACGAGCTGTTCGATCGGATTGGACCGCGGCTGGTGGGGACGCCGCAGATGGACAAGGCCAATGAATGGGCCGTGGCGAAATATACTGGCTGGGGTATCCCTGCAAAAAATGAAAAATGGGGTGAATGGAGGGGATGGGAACGGGGCATTTCGCATATCGACATGGTATATCCCAGGGTCAAATCGTTGGAGGGGACGCAGCTGGCCTGGAGTCCGGGGATGGGTGACAAGACGGTTGTCGCCGATTTGATCATCCTGCCGGACGTGCAGGATTCGGTGGCCTTCCAGCAGTGGCTGCCGGCTGTGAAGGGTAAGTTCGTGCTGATCTCCATGCTGCAGCCGACGGGCCGGCCCGATTACAACTGGCAGGAATTCGGGACCAAGGAAAGTTTCGATAAGATGAAGAAAGAGAGGACGGAGCAGCAGGAAGCCTGGGCCAATCGAATCAAAAAAACGGGGTATACGAACAAGACGCTGCCGGTGGCCCTGGAAAAGGCAGGCGCCGCGGGGGTCATCATCAACAACTGGTCGGCGGGTTTCGGGGTGGATAAGATCTTTGGCGCCTATACGAAAAAGATCCCCACCGTCGACGTCGCGCTGGAAGATTATGGCGTGTTATACCGGCTCATAGAATCGGGTGACAAGCCCCGGGTGAGCATACATACCGAATCGAAGGAAAGGGGTGTAGTGCCGACTTTTAATACGATAGCGGAGATCAGGGGCAGCGAGAAGCCGGACGAGTACGTAATCCTTTCGGCCCATTTTGATAGCTGGGATGGCGGCACCGGCGCCACGGACAATGGTACGGGTACGCTGACGATGATGGAGGCCATGCGGATCTTACAGCTGGTGTATCCGCATCCCAGGCGAACCATCTT
>JAMFRX010000005.1 GCA_026224995.1 Puia dinghuensis | reverse complement strand
GGGATCAAACAAAGGCTGAAAGCGCTCAACCTCTTCCTGAAAGACGTCTACAACAGTCAATTCATCCTCAAAGACGGGATCGTCCCTGTTGATATGATCTACAGCTGCCCGCATTTCCTGCGGGAGATGCATGGCTTGCAGGTTCCCCATGATATCTATGTCCATATCGCGGGCATAGACCTGATACGCGAC
Organism: Puia dinghuensis; assembly: GCA_026224995.1. Classification (GTDB taxonomy): domain Bacteria; phylum Bacteroidota; class Bacteroidia; order Chitinophagales; family Chitinophagaceae; genus Puia; species Puia dinghuensis_A. The sequence goes on along the minus strand of JAMFRX010000005.1, from coordinate 5,584 downwards.
CAGGACGGAACCTTCTATATCCTGGAAGACAACCTGAGGACCCCCAGCGGCGTAAGCTATATGCTGGAGAACCGCGAGATCACCAAACGCATCTTCCCCGATCTCATCCCGAACAACAACGTCCGGACGGTGACGGAATACCCGGATATCCTCCACCGCAACCTCGTCTCCCTCTCCCCGCGGCAGACGGCACACCCGACCATTGTGCTGCTGACGCCTGGTATCTATAATTCGGCCTATTTCGAGCATACCACCCTGGCCCGCCTTATGGGCGTGGAGCTCGTCGAAGGCCGCGACCTGGTAGTGGACAACCACCGCGTCTACATGAAAACAACGGCCGGCCTCCAGCAGGTCGATGTCATCTACCGCCGCGTAGACGACGACTTCCTGGACCCCCTGGTCTTCCAGCCAGACAGCATGCTGGGCGTGTCCGGCATCATGAGCGCATATCGCAAGGGGAATGTCGCCATCGTAAATGCAGTAGGCAATGGCGTGGCGGACGACAAGGCCATCTATACCTATGTTCCGGCCATGATCCGCTACTACCTGAACGAGGAGCCGATACTCAAGAATGTCCCCACCTACCAGCTCGGCAACCCGGAAGAGCGGGAGTATGCCTTCGCCAATATGAACAAGATGGTGGTCAAGAAGACCAACGAGAGCGGTGGCTACGGCATGCTGATGGGCCATACCGCCAGCGAGGAGGAGATCGCGCGCTATAAGACGGAGATCCTCAAAGACCCCCGGCAATACATCGCCCAGCCGATCATCAGCCTTTCGTCGGCCCCTTGTTATATGAACGGCCGGCTCAAGCCGCGCCGGATAGACCTGCGGCCCTATGCCCTCTGTGGCCCGGAAGGGATACAGATCGTTCCCGGCGGACTTACAAGAGTGGCTCTGCGCGAAGGCTCGCTGGTCGTCAACTCCTCCCAGGGCGGAGGCAGCAAGGACACCTGGGTGCTGGCAGGATAGGCCCCACCATTCAATCACCTCAATACTAATTATACCCTAATTACATGCTGAGTAGAGTAGCCGACAGTTTATATTGGATGAGCCGCTATATGGAACGCACCGATGGGATCCTCCGGATGCTGAGGATCAACTATGCATCTTCCCAGGATGATATCCAGGAATTCTCCTGGAAGCCGGTGCTCCGTATCTTTAGTTATCTCGAAGAAGAGCAGGCCACGATCATCGCCAAGCAGACCCGCGCCGTACTGCAATACATGGTCACGGAAAAAGAGAATACCAACTCTGTGCTCAACATCGTCACCCGGGCCCGGGAGAACGCCCGCAGCGTCCAGGACCATATCACCAAGGAGCTATGGCAATGCCTGAACGATTTTTACCATACCATCCGGGATGAACAGCTGGTACGCTCACTGGACAAGGAAGACCCCATCTCTATTTTGGACGTGCTCATCCGCCACGGGCTCATCTACTATGGAACCGCGGATATTACCATGGCCAGGGGAGAAGGCTATGCATTCCTCAACATCGGGAAATTCCTGGAGCGGGGCGTGCAATCCGCGGATATTCTCGACATCAAATTCAGCGACCTGCAATTCGATCTCGCGCATACGGATACGACCTATTGGAAATACCTGCTGCTGTCTATCTCCGGATATGAGCTTTATCTTAAGACCTACAGAACAGGATTCGATGCCCGCAATGTGGTGGAGCAGATCGTACTGAACGAAGACTTCCCCCGGTCGGTGATCTATTCGGTGAACCAGCTGTATCGCTATTTCGAACGGCTCAAGAGCGACCGTAACAAGGAAGCCTGGAAGAAGCTCGAGTTTATGATCGGCAGCATCCAGGCCAAAATAAAATATTCTAACGTCGAATCCATATTGGAGCAAGGATTGCATGCTTACCTCAAAGGCATTAAAGAAGAGCTCTACGAAGTCGGGAAAGCCTTGGATCAACATTATTTCGCTTATACCTAGTTAATATGCCCCGTTTCAACATCCACCATATCACGAAGTACACGTATGAAGGTCCGGTACGGGACAGCGCCAACCAGATCGTCCTCTTCCCGGTGAAAGACGAGTACCAGGAGGTCCTCCGCCAGGACCTTACGATCACCGGCGAGCCGGCGGTAGAGCTCTATTCGGATTATTATGGTAACGAGGTGGGCTCATTCACAACCGCCGAGGCCCACACCTCTCTTATCATCGACTCGCGGCTCGAGGTGATCACCAAACCCCGGCCGGCCCTGGAGGACACCACCAACAACGAGGCGCAATGGGCTTATATGGACCAGATCCGCTGGCAGGTGCCGTATATCGACTTCCTGAAAAAGGAGCAGTTCGCACCCATCGCCCAGACGCTGGAAAACATCTGTCCGGACAAGGGCCGCAGCCAGACACCCCTGGGCGCGGCGCAGCAGCTGCGTACATACGTCTTCGATAACTTTAAATACATCAAGGGGGTCACCAATGTCGAGTCGACCCTCGCGGAAGTCTGGGAGCTTAAGGCCGGCGTCTGCCAGGACTTCGCTTATTTATTGCTGGTCTTTCTTCGTCAGATCCAGATCCCCGCCCGCTATGTGAGCGGCTATATCTGTCCCAATAAGAACGGGATGCGGGGCGAAGGCGCTACGCACGCCTGGATAGAAGCGTTTATCCCCTTCAATGGCTGGGTCGGCCTCGACCCGACGAACAACTGTGAGGCGGGAGACCTTTATGTGCGATTGGCCGTGGGCCGCAGCTTCTCGGACTGCTCGCCGGTCAAGGGTACCTACAAGGGCACGGCCGGCCAGATACTGGAAGTCGGGGTTTCTGTCTCCTATGAGAATGGAAAAGCGACGGAAGAGGAAATGACGGTCCTCGAGGCTCAGCCTACGATAAATGGAAAAGAGAACAACTCTTACCGCCGGTACATGGAGATGATGCAGCAGCAACAGCAGCAATAACCTTAGCTGTTCAGCATCAGCGGCATAACCAGCATCAGCACTTCTTCGTTCTCGTCCTCTTCGGTCGGCTTGATAATGCCGGCCTTGGTGGGAGTAGAGAGCTCCATGCGGACCTCATCGCTTTCGGCGGAAGCCAGCATCTCGATCAGAAAACGCGCATTGAAGGCAATGGCCAGGTCTTCGCCATCATACTGGCATTTCATCCGCTCGTTTCCTTCAAAGGAGAAATCGACATCCTGGGCCGTCAGCTGCAGCTCGCTGCCCTGGATGTTCAGCACAACCTGGTTGGTGCTCTTGTTGCTGAAAATGCTCACGCGGCGAAGCGCGCTCTGGAAATCGTTGCGGCCGACCACCAGCTTATAAGGATTGTCTACGGGAATGACTACTTTATAATCGGGGAAACGGGCGTCGATAAGCCGGCAGCTCATCTGCGTCGTTCCGTGGACAACGAAGAGATGATTGCTATTGTAGCTGATCGTGATCTCGTCTTCATTGGAGGGCAGAGCCGACTTCAGCAGGTTCAGCGGCTTCTTGGGAACGATCAGGGAGTCGGTCTTGGGGCAGGAGACATCTTTACGTCTGTAACGGACCAGCCGATGCGCATCCGTCGCTACGAACTGCAATCCTTTCTTATCCATCTCGAAGAACACACCCGTCATGGCAGGGCGCAGGTCGTCATTGCTAACGGCGAATAAAGTCTTGTTGATCGCCGTTACCAATGCGGAAGAGGTCGTGGTGAAGGAGGTCGTCTCGTCACTTGCCGGCTCCTTGGGGAAATTGTCGGGATTCTCGCCCATGACCTTATACTTACCGTTGTCGCTGGTGAGCTCTACGGCAAAGTGCTTGTCGATATTAAAAGTAAGAGGCTGATCGGGGATATTCTTCAGGGAGTCGATGAGGATCTTGGCAGGGATGCAAACCTTTCCAGTGTCCTTGGCTTCCACCTCCAGGTGCACTTTCATGACAGTTTCGAGGTCGGTGGCGACAACGGTGAGCTTATTTTTTTCCACTTCGAACAAAAAGTCTTCCAGGATAGGCAATACGGTATTCGCGTTGATCACCCCACTTATCTGTTGCAGTTGTTTCAATAATGCTGACGAGGAAACGATAAACTTCATGGAAATTTTCTTTGTGGCGAAACTACTGATTTTTGCGTAATAGCCAATATATTTACACCTATCAATTGATTATGCTGCGACGCACCGCTTTATCACCGGAACAGGCCCTCCAGAAAGCCCGCCATTATTGCGGGTACCAGGAACGTTGCCACAGCGAAGTTCAGGAGAAGCTGTACACCTTCGGGCTGCGAAAGTCCCAGGTGGAGGAGGCGCTGGCTACCCTGATCGAAGAGAACTACCTGAACGAAGAGCGGTTTGCCATCCAGTTTGCCGGCGGCCGCTTCCGGCTTAAAAGCTGGGGAAAGGTCCGTATCCGCTACCAGCTGAAGCTCAGGAAGGTGTCCGAGTATTGTATAAAAAAAGCCCTGGCGGCCATCGATGAGGAAGACTATGAGCGCACTCTGCAGAAACTAACAACGGCCAAATGGGCAGACCTGGACCCGGAGGAGCATAAGCTCATCCGTAAGCGCAAGCTGCAGGAATACCTCCTGCAGAAGGGATACGAATCGGACCGTATCACTGCCGTCCTGCCATGATCGGACCAAATAAATAAGTACATTGCGATATGACCCCACTCGCTATTACGACCATCCAAACCGATGTTCAATGGGAAGACAAGGCCGCCAACCTTCGCCATCTAGAGGAGCGGATCTTTTCCATCCCACAGCCTACCGAGCTGGTCATTCTGCCGGAGATGTTCAGCACCGGCTTTTCCATGCGGCCGGAAGCCCTGGCCGAGGGGATGGATGGCCCCACCATGGCATGGATGCAGCGGGTCGCGGCGGAGAAGAAGGTCATCCTTACCGGCAGCATCATCATACAGGAAGAAGGGCGCTACTACAACCGCCTCATCTGGATGCTGCCTAATGGGCAGTACGGTTGCTACGACAAGCGCCACCGCTTTGCCTACGCAGGGGAAAATGATCATTACACTGCCGGCCACAAACGGCTGGTCGCTTCCGTGAAAGGCTGGCGGGTGCTGTTGCTGGTTTGCTATGACCTGCGCTTTCCCGTCTGGAGCCGTCAGACGCCTCCGCCCGCTGAACCCGGCCTCGAGTACGACCTCCTCCTCTATGTAGGCAACTGGCCTGAGCGCAGGTCCCATGCCTGGAAGACCCTCCTCCAGGCCCGCGCCATCGAAAACCAATGTTTTGTCGCCGGCGTCAATCGCATCGGCCGGGACGGCAACGATATTTATCACAGCGGCGATTCCATGATCATCGATCCCCTGGGGGAGACGCTGTACCATGCAGCCGCGAAAGACGAAGCGTTTACCCTCACCCTGCACAAAGAAGACCTGGAGCGGGTGCGGCAACGTTTTCCCTTTTGGCGGGACGCCGATCATTTTTCCATAGAACCCTAGCAGCTATGTCATCAACCGCATTCATCGCCCGCGAGATCTTCACAGGTCACGAGATCCAGACAGGGAAGGCCATCCTGGTAAGAGAAGGAAAGATAACAGACATCGTAGCAGCGGCAGATATCCCGGCGGGCTACCGCGTCCGCGAGCTGTCTGGCTATATGCTGGCGCCGGCATTCCTGGACCTTC
>JAMFRX010000038.1 GCA_026224995.1 Puia dinghuensis | reverse complement strand
GGTGAGCCCATAATAACCGCTGATCTCGTCCAGCGGGTAAAGCTCTTTGGCGCCCAGCGGGACAAGCAGCTTGAGATTCAGCTGGGCTTCGTGATAGGGAGAATTCTTGCGCGACAGCCTGACAAGCGTATTGCAGGTGAGCCAGTGATATAGCCGGTTGGTCGTACCGATGCGCTGGGATATGCCTGCCCGTTTGGCCAGGCGGGCGATCTGCTTATTGGGAAAGACATGGATGATCGTATCCGCGCCGATCGCCTTGATGGCGCTGACCGCTTCCGCATCCGGCAGGCCCTTCCATTGATCCCAATCGATGAATTCGTCTACGTGCGTACAGGCCTGAACCACCTCCCGGGTATAGGAACGTCCCAGGAAGCAGATGCGGCTTTCGGGGAAGAGAGATCGCAGCACACCAGCTACAGGCAGGGTGAGGACAACGTCCCCGATAGCATCTGTGCGGCTGATAATAAACTTCATAAGCGGTAAAATTAGCCCTTATTTGATTTTTACCAGCATCTTAAAGCAAAACAGGATCTTCCGCCAGTCGGGATATCTTTTTACGACCAGCAGCAATTTGTAGTTGGCAAGAAATAAGCCTACGCGGCGGATATCATTGAGCGGGGAAAAATTGCGATAGGAGCGCACCAGCGCACCCAGGAGCCGTTTCTGAGAGATCATGTCGCCGGGAACGGCCTGGTAGAAGGCATTCATCCGGATTCGGATGCGCCTGATCTCCCTTTTTTTTCGCTCGGCGCGATGAAGGCGGTCGCGCTTTTTGCTCTTGCCGCCCACTACGCCATAAACATTGGCCGCATGTTGCCGGTATTTTACCAGGGCTTCGGGCAGGTAGGCGACGCCGCCATAAAGCGTGGCGTGAAAGGCCAGCCAGCCGTCGTGGGGCATTTCGGGGATAAAGGGGCTTGCCTTGTCGAAAAGCGCGCGGGTGATCAGCGTAGCATGGCCGTACATCCGCGAGAAGACGCATAGCTGGCGGCAGTCGTCGAAGGCCTGGTAGTGGACGATATCGGAGATCTTTTGGCCCAGGGGCTGCAGGTCGGCCCCACAGAGATACGAATCGCAATACACCATGGGCTGGCTTCCGATAGCCCGGACCATTTTTTCTATCTTCTCGGGGAACCAGTAATCGTCCTGGTCGCACACGGAGATCCAATGACCCGTGGACAGCGTACAGCCTTTTTCAAAATTGCGGATGAAGCCAAGGTTTTTGTCGTTGACATAGACCTTGATGCGGGGATCCCGCGCGGCATATTCATTCAGCATGCGGACGGTCCCGTCGATGCTGCCGTCGTCGATTGCGATGAGCTCAATATTGGGGTAGGTCTGCGCCAGGACGGAGTCCAGCTGTTCTTTCAGAAAGGTTTCACCATTGTAGGTGCCGAGGACGACAGATACGAGTGGCTGCTCAATCATGATTTTCGCTCTTCCACCAACGATAGCCGATGACGCCGAAGATAGCCAGAGGCGTAACCGCCAGATAGATAATCCCTTTGTTTAACGCCTTGGCCGGCCGTTCGCCCAGCTGCTGGGCCGTACGCGTACAAATGGAGCACTGTGCGCTGGCGGACAGCGCTCCCGCCATCAGCAGGAAGGAAAACAGAAAGATCATCAACGGCTTGCTCTTATTCATAGACGGCCGATTAGACTATAAAATTACGACTTATCTGCCAACCTCTTCCGTCTTTTGACTCCGCGCCTGCCTCTTCCTTTCCTCTTCGTCCAAAACGGCTTTGCGGAGGCGGATCTTTTTGGGCGTCACTTCGATACACTCGTCCTGCTGGATATATTCCATACATTCTTCCAGGGTCATCTGCTTTCTGGGAATGATGCGGACCGAGTCGTCGCTGCCGCTGGCGCGCATGTTGGTGAGCTTCTTGCCTTCCGTTGCATTTACGATGAGGTCGCCTGGCTTGATATGTTCGGCGATGATCTGGCCGGCATAGACTTCTTCGCCCGGATCGACGAAGAACGTACCACGCTCCTGAAGCTTATCGATGGAATACGCCGTCGTCTTATCCTGGTTCTTGCTGAGAAGGACCCCGTTGCTACGACCGGGGATAGGTCCCTTCCAGGGTTTGTATTCCAGGAAGCGGTGTGCCATGACGGCTTCGCCGGCTGTATTGGTGAGCATATTGCTACGCAGCCCAATGAGGCCGCGGGAGGGGATCTCGAATTCCAGGTGCTGCATGTCGCCCTTGCTTTCCATGACCAGCATTTCGCCCTTGCGCTGGGTTACCATGTCGATGACCTTTCCGCTGAATTCGCCAGGTACGTCTACCACCAGGATCTCAAAAGGCTCGTGCTTTTTGCCTCCGATCTCCTTTACGAGGACCTGGGGCTGGCCTATCGTCAGCTCGAAGCCTTCTCTGCGCATCGTCTCGATGAGGATGCCCAGGTGAAGGATACCCCGGCCATAGACCAGGAAGCTGTCAGCGCTATCTGTATCGTGCACCTTTAACGCCAGGTTCTTTTCCGTTTCTTTCATCAGCCGGTCGCGCAGGTGACGCGAGGTGACGAACTTCCCGTCCTTTCCGAAGAAGGGAGAGTTATTGATGCCGAAGAGCATGCTCATGGTTGGCTCGTCGACGCTGATAACCGGAAGCGCCTCGGGATTCTCGGAATCGGCGATGGTATCACCGATGTTGAAATCTTCCAGGCCTACGACGGCACAGATATCGCCCGCCATGACCTCGGTAGCTTTCTTCTTGCCCATGCCCATGAACGTATACAATTCCTTGACCTTGGAACGCTTGATCGAGCCGTCGGCCTGCATCAGCGCGATGGGCTGACCCTCTTTTATGACACCGCGGGCGACCTTGCCTACCGCGATCCGGCCTAAAAAGGAAGAATAGTCCAATGAAGTGATCTGCATTTGCAGCGGGCCCTCAGCAATCTTGGGCGCCGGGACATATTGCAGGATACCATCCAGCAGGGGAGTGATATCGGCGCATTGTTCGTTCTTGATGTTGAACCAGCCGTTCTTACCGCTGCCATAGAAGGTCGGAAAGTCCAGCTGCTCTTCCGTGGCATCCAGGTTAAAGAACAGCTCGAAAACGGCCTCATGCACTTCGTCCGGCCGACAGTTCGGCTTGTCGACCTTATTGATGACGACAATAGGCTTCAGGTTGAGCTGCAATGCTTTCTGCAGAACGAAACGCGTCTGCGGCATAGGCCCTTCAAAGGCGTCGACCAGCAGGAGGACACCGTCGGCCATCTTTAACACCCGCTCTACCTCACCCCCGAAATCGGAGTGACCCGGAGTATCTATCACATTGATTTTGTACTCCTTATATTCTACGGCTGCGTTTTTGCTAAAAATGGTGATACCCCGTTCCTTTTCGAGATCGTTGTTGTCCATGATCAGCTCCCCGGTCTCCTGGTTGTCACGGAACACATGGGTGGCGTGTAAGATCTTGTCTACCAATGTAGTTTTACCGTGGTCGACGTGCGCGATGATCGCGATATTCCTGATTTGCATAATTTCTCCTTACTTGAGGCCTTCGGCCCATGATATATGGCTGCAATGTATGGGCCTGTGGGCCTTTCCCCCAGGGATCGTTCATCCTTAGGGCGCGCAAAAGTACGCAAAAACGACCGGACTTCCTAGCTGATTCGGTCCTTTAGGTAGAAATAACACAAAAACTATGTCAGAAAGCTATATATTTCGAAAAATATCTATCCTATGCGCAAGAGACGCAAACGCTGGTGGCTTCTTATCCCCCTTCTACTCATCCTGTTATACCTCGCAGGCCCGGCGCCCTCCACTCCGGAATATGCCGAGACGATGCCCGTCGTACCTGCCGATCCCACCAGCCTGGAAGGGTATATCCGATCCATGGAATCGGTGCATAAGCTCAAGCCAGACAACGAAGCGCGTATTGTATGGGCCGACAGCTCCCGGAGGAAGACGCCCTATGTCCTCATTTATCTCCACGGCTTCTCCTCCTCCCAGGGCGAGGGCGATCCCGTAGACCGCTATATCGCGAAAAAATATGGCTGCAACCTCTACCTGTCGCGGCTGGCCGAGCATGGTATCGATACGGCCGACGCCATGATCAACCTTACGGCCGACAATTACTGGGCTTCGGCCAAGCAGGCTTTGGCTATCGGCCGGCAGCTGGGCGACAAGGTCATCCTGATGGGCACTTCTACCGGGGGCACGCTGGCCCTTCAGCTGGCGGCCACCTATCCCGACCAGGTGGCAGGGCTGGTGCTGCTCTCGCCAAATATCGCCATCAATGATCCCAGCGCCTGGCTTGCCAACAACCACTGGGGCTTGCAGCTTGCCCATCTGATCACCGGCTCCAACTATATCATCAGCAAGGAAGACTATGGTCCGCTCTACCGGCAGTACTGGTATCCGAAATATCGTACAGAGGCGGTAGTAGCCCTGCAAGAGCTGCTCGAAACGACCATGAACAAGGCTACCTTCCAAAAGGTAAGACAGCCCGTGGGGCTCTTTTACTTCTACAAGGATAAGATCCACCAGGACAGCACCGTCAAGGTTTCCGCCGAGCTGGAGATGTTCGACCAGCTGGGCACGCCGCCGCCCCTGAAATACAAGCAGGCCATCCCCGAAGCGGGAACCCATGTCATTGGATCGGCAATCCGGTCGCACGATGTGGAAGGGGTGGAAAAGGGTGTCGTGCACTTCCTCTCCGGCGTCATGCAGCTGCCGGATAGTGCGGGTAAGCAAAATTGACAGATATTTGCGCCCCGAATAGCTATGTCAAGAAAAATTATCTATCTCATCAATCCCATTAGCGGCACCCGTGGCAAGCGTTCCCTGCAGGAGATGATCCGCCAAAAGACCAGGGAGCAAGGGATCGGATTCAGCATCCTGCCCACCAATGCCGAAGGCGATTATACTTTTCTTACCGGTCTGATCCGCGAGGAAGGCGTCACCGATATCGTTATCTGCGGTGGCGACGGGACCGTTAGCTCCGTGGCGGCAGCGCTCAATGGATTCCCTATCCGGCTGGGCATCATCCCCATGGGTTCGGGCAATGGACTCGCTTTTGCGGCAGGCATCCCCAAAGATCCCGCCAAGGCGCTGGGGGTCATCTTTGCCGGAAAAGCCGCTTATATCGATGGGCTTCTCATCAATGGTCAGTTCTCTTGCATGCTCTGTGGCATCGGGTTGGATGGAAAGGTGGCGCATGAGTTTGCGGCGCAGCCGAAACGCGGGCTGCAGACCTATATCAGGGTGACCTTGAAGAATTTTTTCAGCGCCCGGCCCTACCCCTTTCGTCTTTGTATCCCAGGGACCGACGGGCAGGCCGACCTACAGGTAAACGCTTTTTTTATCAGCATCGCCAATGGCAACCAGTTCGGTAATCATTTTACCATTGCCCCGAAGGCCAGCCTGCACGATGGTCTGCTGGATATCGTGATCGCCCGGCGAACGACGCGGTTCCTCTTTTTATTTTCCGTGATCAAACAGGTATTCGGAGGCTACCGGGTGCAGGCAGCCACTTCCGTAGAAAGCGTGGAGAAGATCATCTATTTCCAGACCCCCTCGCTGGCGATCGGAAATCCTGACGGAGCGCCCTTGCACATCGACGGCGACCCCAAGGCAACCGCAAAGGAATTCCATATCTCCGTTGTGCCCAACGCCATGAAGCTTATACAGCCTTAGCGGGTGGCCTTCATAAATTCCTGGAAAGCGTGCTGGTTGTCCGTATTGTCCAGCGAACCGATGATATTGAGCTTCTCTTCCTTGGTAAGGTGAAAATTCAGCGCCGCGCCGGCGTCTTCCGATCTTGGCACATATTCGAATATCAGCTTCCGGAAAGGGAAGCCCAGACCGTTCTGTGCCAGGCTCAGCAAGTCGTCCTGGTTATATTCCTGCATCTTATACCAGTTGTCCTGCAAGAGCAGCAGGGGCTTGGTGATGATCTCGGTGATGTCGTTGGACTCATACGGGTCTTCCCAGCCACCGGCCTTCCGGTCGCGGATTTGCAGGAGCACCACTCCGCCGGTATTCTGCTGCAGCCATTCACGGAAGG
>JAMFRX010000267.1 GCA_026224995.1 Puia dinghuensis | reverse complement strand
CATTACCTACGAGATATTTTTGCACCATACCAATAACCACCCCCGCGCCTGCCTCCTCTACGACCCTTCCCATTTTGTCCTGCAATGCCTCGATTACCTGGAATATATCGACAATTATCACGAACGCATCCGCATGTTCCATGTCAAGGACGCAGAGTTCAACCCCACCGGCAAACAGGGCGTATACGGCGGCTACCAGGGCTGGATCGACCGCGCCGGCCGCTTCCGCTCCCTCGGCGACGGCCAGGTCGACTTCAAGTCGATCTTCAGTAAGCTCACCCAATATGACTTTAAAGGCTGGGCCGTACTGGAATGGGAATGCTGCATCAAACATCCCGAAGACGGCGCCCGCGAAGGCGCCCCCTTCATCAAGGAACACATCATCCGGGTGACGGAAAAAGCATTCGACGATTTCGCCGGTACCGGAAAAGATGAAAATTTTAATCGCACCGTGCTGGGATTGCAATAACTTTAAGCCTCGATCAAGTATTTGTAAACTCGTTAAGCATATACGTAAACTCTTTAAGCGTAATTAAAAATATATAGCATGAACTTTAGCAAAAGCCTTGTAGCAGCCCTCTCTACTACCATCCTTTTAGCCGCATGCGGCGGCTCCGAACCCAAGCCCGCCGAAGCGCCCAAAGACACAGCCAGCACCGCCGTCACCGCTCTCGCCAGCACGGCCGGCGACAAAGGCCTCGAGCTCATCGGCGCCAGCGATTGCACCACCTGCCATCGCTTGCAAAAAGAATCCTCCGGCGCCAGCATCGGACCGGCCTACAGCGAAGTAGCCGCCAAGTACAGCCCAGCAGCCGACACCACGGTGGATAGGCTCATAAAAAAGATCATCTCCGGCGGCAGCGGCATCTGGGGAAGCGTCCCCATGACCCCACACCCGGCCCTCAAGCCGGACGACGTCAAGACCATGGTCACTTATATCCTTGCACTTAAAAAATAAACTCTCACACATGAGATCACTGTTGATCGCCCTCGTGGCAGCGCTTCCTTTTGCAGCAGCAGCACAAGCTCCCAATACGCTCACCAATGCGGAGAAAAAGGATGGCTGGACCCTCCTGTTCGACGGATCCTCCACCAAAGGCTGGCACATGTACGGTCAGCCCACAGCCGGCATCTGGACCGTTCAGGACGGAGCCCTCGCCCCCGACACGGCCCAGCATGGCCACGGCGACTTGCTCACCGATGGCATCTTCGGTGATTTCGACTTCAAAGTGGAGTGGAAGATCTCGCCCAAAGGCAATAGCGGCCTCCTGTTCTATATCCAGGAAGATACGGCCAAATACAAGGAGACTTATTTCACCGGCCCGGAGATGCAGGTGCTGGATAACGACGGCAACCACGACGGTACGATCCATACCCATCGCGCCGGTGACCTATATGACCTCATCGCCAGCTCGAGCGAACCCGTAAAACCCGTCGGCGAATGGAACCAGGCAGAGATCTATAGCAAAGGCGGGACGCTTAAATTATTCCTCAACGGCGTGAACGTGGTTACCACCACCTTATGGGACGACCACTGGCGCGACATGATCGCCCACAGCAAGTTCAAGCACTGGGCGGATTTCGGCGCCGCCCACACGGGCAAGATCTCCCTGCAGTATCATGACTTCCCCGTCTGGTTCAGAAATATCAAGATCAAGAAATTGTAACTGCTCCCATCATGAAAAAAAGACCCGCCCTCCTCGCCCTCAGCCTCCTCCTCTGCGGCGCCCTCCTGAGCTCCGCCACCCATATCTGGCCGCAAACGTTCTCCAAGCCGAAAGTGCTGATCTTCTGCAAGACTAACGGCTACCACCATGCGAGCATCCCCGTAGGCGTCGCAGCCATCCGGAAACTGGGGGAAGCGAACGGCTTCGCCGTCGACACGACCGCTGACTCTACCTGGTTCCGTAAAAAGATCCTGAAAAAATATGCAGCCCTCATCTTCCTCGATCCCACCGGTAAGGTCTTCGGTCCCGAAGAAGAAGACGCGCTCAAGGGTTACATAGAAAACGGCGGCGGCTTCGTCGGCATCCATGCCGCCACTGACTGCGAATACAACTGGCAATGGTATGGCGACCTCGTCGGCGGCTTCTTCAAGTCCCACCCCAAACAACAGGAGGCGAAATTCATCGTCGTCGATCCCACCCATCCCGCCATGCAGGGCTTTCCCAACCCCTGGACCCACTTCGACGAACTCTATAATTTCAAATACCTGAACCCCGATATTAAGGTCTTGCTTAAGATAGACGAGACCTCCTATACCGGCGGCGCCAACGGGGACAACCATCCCTTTTCCTGGTATCATGATTACGACGGCGGCCGTTCCTTCTATACCGCCCTCGGCCATACAGACGAAACCTGGGCAGATCCACTGTTCCTGCACCACCTGCTGTCCGGTATCCAATATGCAATGGGAAAAAAATAAGGTCGCCCGTCCGCCCAAGGCCGCGTGGCCCTGGCACCCGCTGGCCGGCCCGCGCTAGAACCGCCGCACAAAAGCCAGCCCCACCGTACCACTCGAATACGTAGGCATCAGCATGCTCACCTTCTGCGGGTCCTTCGGCTTGCCGAAAAGCCGCTGCATCTTCGGATACAGCCAGCAAGCCAGCCGCGTCGAGGCAATGCCCACACCCGCGCCCGCTACCACATCGCTCATCCAATGCTTGTCATTGTACATCCGGAGCATCCCCGTGGCCGTAGCCATGGCATAGCCTGCGACTCCATACCAGGGTGACACATCCTTGTATTCCATCCGCATGAACTCCGCGCCGGCAAAAGCTTCCGCCGTATGACCGGAAGGAAAGCTTTGATAATCCGACCCATCGGGACGCCGCTCATGCGACCAGCTCTTCGTGGAAAAAACGGTCCCATTGGCAAAGATATTCGCCATCAGCAGAATGATAGTCCTGTCCTTGAAATTATGCGCTCCCTGAATGCCAGCTGCATTCAAAGCATATACCGACAAGGTCGGCGCGAACATGAGATAATTGTCCAGATGAAATGGCTTGTGCGGATTGTCCTCCCAGACCTGCTCCTTCACGTCTCCGTTCAGGTGCTGCAAGGTTTTGCTGTGCATAGCCGTAGCCCCATAGGCGATCATCGCCGCGGGAATAATGAACGATTGTACAGGGAAAGGCTTGTTCAGCATGGCCGCCTTCTGCCAGTCATAACGCCTGGGCAGACTGTCCGGCTGGCCACCCCAACCCGGGGTCGCGCTGACTTCCCTTATCGTATCGGTAGATTGGGCATAACCCACCTGACAGACACAGGCCAGGCATATTACTACGGTTGCTAGTTTTTTCATTGGAGAGTTAAGCCTCAAAAATCGCTAATAATTATAAAAGTTCTTGTTAAATCGCTTTTTTAGATCCTAGGAAGCTCATAACCATTGTGATATTCTTTCATAAAGTACTGTCTGTTGATCTCTTCGTCCGTAAACTTTCCGCCCGCCTTATCCCAGACCACCCTTTTCCCGGTGCGGAAGCTGATATTCCCCATCTGCGCCACCGTAGCCACATGGGCGCCCGCTTCTATGGAGCAACGCAGGTCTTCCATCCGCCGCGACCGGACCACGCTCACGAAATTAGCCCAGTGATTCACCAGCCCATCGTCGGAGACCTTTGCAAAAGGCTTGCTCACCTTGTTCTTGCTCTGCCGCTCTTCTATCACCTCCCAGCCGCCGCGATTGAGGATCAGCGTCCCATTATTGCCGATAAAGGCGATCCCATGGTCCCGACCATAGCTGCCGTTGTCGATGCCCATCGCATGGTCCCAGACCAGGTTGAAGCCATCGAACTCATAAAGGGTCGTAAGGGTATCAGGCGTCTCCTCATACAGATCGGGATAAGCAAAATTACCTCCCAGCGCAGCGACAGACTTCGGGACATCCGCTTTCATACCCAACAGCCCATAATCCAGCAGGTGCACACCCCAGTCCGTCATCAGCCCGCCCGCATAATCCCAAAACCAGCGGAAATTAAAGTGGAACCGGCTCGCATTGAAGGTCCGCTTCGGCGCAGGCCCCAGCCACATGGCATAATCGACGCCGGCAGGGGGCGCGGTATCAGGCACCACAGGTCCCGGCTTCATCCAGCCCTGATAACACCACACTTTGACGGTCCGGATATTCCCCAGCACACCGGAATACACATAATCCACGGCATCCTTGAAATGCTGCTCGCTCCGCTGCCACTTGCCACCCTGCACCGCCCGGCTGTATTTCTTCTGCGCGGCGATCATCGCCCGGCACTCCCCTATGGAATTGCCCACAGGCTTTTCCACATACACATCCTTGCCCGCCATGCAGGCCTCGATCATGATCAGGGCATGCCAGTGGTCCGGCGTCCCGATGATCACCACATCCACATCTTTTTGCTCCAGTACTTTCCGGTAATCGCCATAGGTCTTTATCCTGCTCGTATCGATCTTCTTTCCCGAAGCGTCATTCATGCCCGACAGGTCTTTCAGCCGCTTGTCCAGCACATTTTTGTCGACATCGCAAAGCGCGACCACATTGACCCCCGGCTGCTTAAGCGCCGCCGTAAGATCGGCCCAGCCCATGCCATTCAGACCTATAGCCCCGACATTGATCTGGTCCGACGGCGACAGCCGGCGTGTGGAACCAAGCGCAGAAGTGCCAATAGAGGAGAGGAGGAGCCCGCCCGCAAGGGCCGAGCTCTGCTGTAAAAAGGCGCGACGATTATTATTCATATGCAAACAGCGCAGGTTTTAGCTGCGCTGCTCAATATACTGAAAAAAAGTAAGGGTTTCTATTGGCTTTTACCGGCTTGTCTATTGCCGCTTAAGATAGATCGCCCCATTCACCACCTCGGCAACCCCACTGACGGTTTGGCTGGCCTGTATGGTGAGGACAAGCGTATCGTTCTTGATGACATAATGCGCCCCCGTTCCAGCACCGCTGGAAGCACCCCCTCCAGGAACGATCCCGCCATTCGGTAAATAGATGGAATCGGCGCTGATCAGTTGGTAGCTTACCGTCTGTGACGTGGCTGGCACAGTTACCGAAAAAGGCGCGACAGTGGCAGACAACAGCGTGCTTCCCTGGTAAGTACTATCAGTAGCAGTTGTGTCTGCAGTATAGGTAAGGCCCTTGACGATCATGGAATCATTGGTAAAGCTAATCGTCCCCGCATTGTTCGTGGTCTTGTAGCTGCTTGTGGTGACGTTGGTGATGGGGCCGCTGGTAGCTGTTGCCCGCGTCTGCGCAGTCAAATCTATAAAATTCCAGTTACCCGTCAAAGAAGTATCAGAAGACGAAGAAGTGCTGGATTTCTTACACGAGACCACGATCAGCAAAACGGAAAATGTAAGCACAAGCGGGAAAATACGGCGCATAGTTAGGTTTTTTACCAAAACGAAAAAAAGGCCGGTTTAGTATGCATTCATCAAAAAGCATGCCCCCTGCCATTAACAAATCGATCACATTCCCAAGCCTTTTTACTACCTATTTTTGGCGAAAATAGTTGGCCGCCCTCAAAACCATTTATCTCCTTTCCCTCCTACTCGCTTTTTCCATTCACAGCTATTCCCAAAAGACCGTCCCGATCCCACCCAACCCCGATTCTCCGGCCACCCATCATTTACACGCGCTCACCGGAACCGAACCCGTCGACCTTATTGACGTCGGCCGGCACCTCCTGATGCGACACCCCTCCCCACGGCTCGATACCGCAGTCAAAAAACCTGGCCGCCTCTATGGCTCGGTGCTGCCTTCGGCAGAGTTTACCTTACAGACAGGCTTTGCCATGGAGCTGGTAGGCAATGTGGCATTCTACACGCAGGACAACCCCAAGGAAAACCTGTCCAGCATCTACCTCAATCTCACCTACACGCTCAAGAACCAGCTCCTCGTCCCCATACAAGGAAACATCTGGTCCAAGGACAACAAGTACAATTTTATAAGCGACTATCGGTTCGAGAAGTTCCCCCAGAACACCTACGGATTGGGTAGTCTCACCACCACAGGCGATGTCGACCCTATCGATTTCTTCTACCTCCGGTTCTACACGACCCTCCTTCGAACCATCGCCAAAGACTTCTACGTGGGTCTCGGCTACAACGTGGATTACTACTACAAGGTGAGAGAAGTGTCGCCCACGCCGGGAATTATCACGGACTTCGAACGCTACGGCCTCCATAGCACCGCGGCATCCTCCGGACCAACCTTCAACCTCCTCTACGATGGCCGGCGTAACGCCCTCAGCCCCGAACCCGGCTATTATGCCAGTCTCGTCTTCCGGCCAAATTTCACCGCGCTCGGCAGCGACTCCAATTGGCAAAGCCTGCAGTTCGATGCTCGTGCATACAAGCATTTTCCCGCAGGCTCTAAAAATATGATCGCTTTCTGGACCTTCGATTGGTTTACGCTCCATGGGAATCCACCCTACCTTCAGCTTCCGGCCACCGCTTCCGATACTTATAGCAACATGGGCCGCGGCTATATCCAGGGCCGGTTCCGCGGCAAAGACTGCCTCTACCTGGAATCCGAATACCGCTTCGGCCTCACCAGCAACGGCTTCCTGGGCGGAGTCGTCTTCGTCAACGCCCAATCCTTTACCGAGCCCGTCACCAACCGGTTCGAAGCCATCAACCCCGGCTGGGGCGGCGGCATCCGTATCCGCCTGAATAAATTTTCGAGAACTAATGTCTGCCTCGACTATGGATTCGGTCTCCACGGATCGCAAGGCATCTTCGCGAACTTAGGCGAAGTATTTTAGTGTAACACAGACCCAGTGAGCGTCTGCGAATACTCTTCGTAGAATTTATTGACCCCACCCGTCGTATCCGTCAGGAAATCATCTACCCTCACTACCCCAACACCCGGAGTCAGATAATAATCCGTTTCCTCCAGCAATGTCTGATGGCAGTCTACGACGACCTCCGCATTCTTATAGGTGGAATACGTACCCACCATCACCGGGGCGGCATAGCCATATTGGGTATAGTAGATCGGACATCCGGGGTTGCTGATGTCCTGATAGCTCCCGATCGACCCGTCCTGCGACACGGTCGCAAACATGGTATACGGCTGCATACCCGTAATGCTGTCCGCTTCATAAACGGCATAGTTGCTGGGATCTACGGCAATATAGGCGGCATCATACCACCCATTGGGGTTATTCAGCTCCAGGTACACCGTACCGGCGGCATCGGTAAATGCATTCTTGGTCGCTACCATCGTATCGAGATAGTCCGTTTTGTAGCCTGTATCGGTGAAAACCGAATCATGGTAGTACCAGGTGTCCCCGGCGGTCAGCGGAAAAAGGGAATTGGGCCCGTAACCGGCATTCGGACCGGAGTTGTGTTTGCTACAGGAAGCAACCAATAAGGTAACCAGTACGATCGAAGTAAACGCTAAGCACTTTTTCATATCAGGGAATTTCATGCCCCCTTAGAACGCTAAACAGGCTAAAAGTTTAACTTTTCATTTGTTAAAGAATTCCTAACAAATGCCCTGCCTCCGTCTTCCCGGGCTGTCTTTGGCAATGTCACCAACGCAATGATACGTATTTGCTGGTCAAATAGTTGCCTTTGCGTACGCCCTCCACATAAAAAAACCGGCCAGACTTATCGTCTGGCCGGCCTCGTGGGTTGTACTGGATTCGAACCAGTGACCCCTACCATGTCAAGGTAATACTCTAACCAACTGAGCTAACAACCCAAAAAAAACTAAGAGCGTGCAATTTAAGGATTTTTCTAGATTTGCAAGACAAAAAATACCTCCTTTGCAGCTGCTTGTAAAAATTCAGTACACCAATTTCGAGGCTGGCGAATACATCGACGAAAAAGAACGAACAGCCCAGGAGACCATTCAGCTCATAGCCGACTTTCCCTGGGAAAAGCAGCGGGATCACCTTCGTGTTGGCCTCACCTCCCCTTCCGTCACCATCCAGGATGCCCAGGGTAATTTTCTGAAACTCGCGCTGTATTACAACGGAAAATTTATACTCTATTTTTTCAACCCGCAGCATCAGCTGTTCTCTAAAAGCTTTTCGCAATACGCGGAAGCAACCCCCTTGATCCGGTCTTTTTTTGACGATCACCCTTTCGATACAGCGGATTTCACGCTTCAACATAGCTGGCCTAACAAAAACCTTTCCCAATTTGTCGACAGGGATTTCCAATACCGCGTCACTAACAAACGCATCTGGCGCTTTCTGCTCGGCAGCAGCGGGATCAACTTTGCAGCGGCCATATGTCTGCTCGGCTTTGTCATCTGGGAACTGTTTGCCTGGTCGCCGGCCAAACATCCGCTGGCGCTGCTGCTCGTTATACCCTACATCGGCTTGCTCGGCGGAGTTCCGAACCT
>JAMFRX010000266.1 GCA_026224995.1 Puia dinghuensis | reverse complement strand
CGTCGGCGCAGCACACTATAGCAATACAGCGGAAGAGGCACAAGCCGCAGCCGAGGGGTCGATCGCGGTGGCCGGGCAGGATGTGGTCACGATCCGCGTGGAGAAATAAAAAAAAATGGAAACACAAGCGATAGACGCCATAAAAAAGCAGTGGCCGCTGCAAAAACAGCTCCCCGTCTTCCTCGGCTTCTTTGTCATGGGCTTTGTCGACGTCGTCGGCATTTCGACCAACTATGCAAAGCAGGATCTGCGTCTTAAAGATTCCATTGCCAACCTCCTGCCGTTGATGGTCTTTATGTGGTTTGCGCTATTCTCAGTCCCCACGGGTGTCCTCATGAACCGCATCGGCCGGCGCCGGACCGTGCTCCTCGGCATGACGATCACCCTGGTCGCGCTGCTGATCCCGCTGGCCGCCTACAATTTCGACGTCCTGCTCATCGCGTTTGCGCTGGTAGGCATCGGCAACACGATCCTGCAGGTGGCGCTAAACCCTCTGTTGACCAATATCGTCGCGCCGCAGCGGCTGACGAGTGCATTGACGGGCGGGCAGTTGGCGAAGGCAGTGGCTTCGTTTTTGGGTCCCGTGGTGGCCGCCGCGGCATCGGCCTGGTTTGGCAACTGGAAGCTGATCTTCGGGGCATTCGCTACAATAACTTTACTTAATGTCCTTTGGCTTTACGCAACTTCGATCCGGGAGGAGAAGACCGTTGAAACGCGGTCCTCCACCTGGATGGATTGCCTTCGGTTGTTGAAAGACCCGTTTATCATTCAGCTGGTGCTCGGTGTGGTCGCCATCGTTGGGCTCGATGTCGGGCTCAACACCACCCTGCCGAAGTTCCTGATGTTCCGCTGTCATCTGCCGCTGGAAAAGGCCGGGCTCGGCACCAGCCTCTATTTCATTGCCCGTACGGCAGGCAGCTTCGCCGGCGTTATTTTGCTGACAAAAATAAAAGGCCGGAAATTTCTCGTGCTCTCCGCCGCAACCGGAGTCCTCGCCCTATCAGGCCTTCTCGTCGCAAGCCCGCTCTGGCTTCTGCTGATCTTTATCTTTATCCTCGGCCTCGCGGTCGCCAATGTCTTTCCCATTATTTTTGGTGCAGCCCTCCAACGTTCTCCGGCACAACAAAACGAAGTGTCCGGCCTCCTCATTATGGGCGTCTCCGGCGGCGCCATTCTCCTGCCTGTCATGGGGCTTATCAGTGATGCCAGCGGTTACACCTGGGCGCTGGCATCACTGCTGTTGGCCTGGGGATACCTGGCGTGGTTGGGGTGCAAGATCAATACCCCGGATTCTGCTTCAAATTCTGATTCGTTGACAGCTCCGTCGTGGGCACAGGGAAAAGCTGCCTCGTCGCATCCGCGGCACCCGCTACCTTGAATCCCCAGCCATTCTCAAATTGCCCGAACCTAATCAAATCATTCCTACGCCAGCATTCCCAGGCAAACTCCCTGGCACGCTCCGGCAGAAGGCTATCTACGGCAAGCGGGTCGGCGGCCAGCTTCGCGCCCACGCGCTTGCGCACCAGGTTGACGAGTGTCGCGGGCGTCTGGAGCGTTCCCTTGACGGTCGTGGCGGGCGCTCCCCGCAGGATAGCTTCGGCTTTCATCAGCAGCACATCCGACAGCCGGAAGACGGGAAAGTCGTTGTTCTGATCCTGCGTCTGCGGATTTTCGTTTGGATCGGGGTAGAATTTCTTCGACCGGATGCCTTCGCACTGCGCGAGGATGTCGTCGCCGATATCCATCGAATTCAGGTCGGTCTTGAGCACCAGCGAGTCTCGGTAGGTGACCTGCCAGAAGACGATATCCCCCGGGCCCGAACCGAGCGAGTAGACCACGCTGGGATTCTTGGTGCCGCTGTAGCTGTTGTCGAGGGTGATATTGGTCGTCGGATAGACGGCGACCGGGTACACGGCATTAATGATGGGCCAGATGCTGGAAGGATACAGCGACAGGTTGACCGCCTGGCCGGGAAAATAAAATTGCGGGCCGCGGATCCAGAACGTGTCCCGCGTATCGCCCGGGAGGATGAAGTTCTGGTGGTAGAAACCGGAGTCGGTGCTCATGGCGACACTGCCGGCGGTAGGGAGGTTGTAGAGCGGATACACGTAGGAGGCGCCGCCGTATCGTGTCGTTTGATTGCCCTTGGCGAGGTTGGCATCGTAGGGGACGGCAAAGATCGTCTCCAGCACGCTGGGGCCATTGGTGGGCGCGAAGATCGAGCCATAGTTGGCATCCAGCGCATAGGGGGCTTCGGTCAGGATGCTGTCGGCCATCGCCACGGCATCGGTGTAACGTGGCGTACCCGTATAGACGGCTGCGTTGAGGTACATCTTTTCGAGCAGGGCGAAGGCCAGCCATTTGGTGGCATGCCCGTAGGTGGACTGATCCACTGTGGTGGCCAGCGTGGGGATGACGGATTTGAGGTCCTGCTCGATGTAGGCGAAGATCTGCGCCCGTGGGAGGGTAGGCGGCGGGACGGTGGAGAACGAGCTGTCGACGATGGGGACGTTGCCGTACAGGTCCATCATAAAGAAATAGAACAGATCGCGCATGGCGTGCGTCTCGGCGATGGCGTTGGTCTTTAACGCGCTGGGCACCGCCGGGGCGAACTGCTGCAGCATGACGTTGCAGGTGTTGATAGCCTGGAAGCCCCATTGCCAGACGCTGGTGACAGTGGGATGGTCGGGGGTCCAGGTATGCAGGTGGAGATAGCGGTATTGACCTCCGTCGTTGTAGTTGCCGCCACGGGCGGGGATGATCGCCTCGTCGGTCGACAGTTCCTGTAGCCGGAAATATTCTACGGCGTAACGGGTGCCGGATGGGTTATTGGCCAGCTGAGAGTAGATGGAGCCGAGCGATGTGGCATAGTCCGACTGGGTCACCGGGGTGACAGGCGTATATTGCGATAATACCGGCGTTTGCAATTTGGTGCAGGCACCCAGGGCTAATGCGAAGCCTATACCGAAAAGGATTGTTTTTTTCATGTTGCTGTGATTAAAAGTTGGCATTGATGCCGAACTGGAAAGAGCGGGTTTTTGGATAATAGTCGTTGTTGTCTATGCCGGGTGTCAGGCCGCCGATGTTGATCTCGGGATCGATGCCCCGATAGCCTGTGAGGACGAAGATGTTGTTGGCGGACACATAGGCCCGGAGCCTGCTGATCGACTTGTTGTGGATCGGAAGGGTATACCCCAGCGAGGCATTGTCCAGCCGGAGGTAGTCGCCTTTCTCCAGGAAGCGATCCGAGATAAACGTGGAGTTGTTATCGCCGACGGACTCATGCAGCGAAAACCTGGGCAGGTCCTGGGTGTGGGCCGAGGCGGGGTCGTTCAGGCTCGCCAGGGTAGCATTCAGGATCTTGTTGCCCGTAACGGCGCGGAAGAAGAAGTTCAGATCGAAGCCTTTGTAAGTAAAGCTGTTGCTCCAGCCCATCAGCAGCTTGGGCTGGGCGCTGCCGGCGAGAGAGAAGTCGGCGGTCGTCGGACTCGACGTGGTATCGCCTTTGGCAGAACGCATCAGCGTCGTCCCTTGTGCGTTTTTGCCCATGTAGTGCCAGATATCGAAGGTGCCGATGGAATGGCCCGGCTCGATGATCTGCGACCAGTTCTCGGTCTGGCCTTTGCCGCCGAGGTAGGCCGTATAGACATATTGGTTATTGAACTCGCTGTTCGAGATCGACAGCACATTGTTGACGTTATGTGCGATATT
>JAMFRX010000265.1 GCA_026224995.1 Puia dinghuensis | reverse complement strand
TTTTCCATAACGCTGATGATGCCGGGTACCTGTTGGCCTTCTTCATTGCGTTCATCCCAGGGCTTGAGCTGTATATAAATGGTGCCGGCGTTGGAATTGGTAGCGTTGTTCACTACGTTCAAACCGGACAAGGCGGCGTAGTGGGCAACGCCGGATGTTTCGGTCACGACCTTCATCAGTCTGTTCATTACATCAACCGAAGCCCCGGTAGACGACGCCGGCGGAAGCTGGAAGGTGACATACAGACTGCCATCATCTTCCGAAGGAATAAAGCCGGTGGGCTTTTTCATGAAAAGGAAGTATGCGGCGATACATATAACGATCAGCAGGGCGGTGATCCACCGGAACCCCTTGATGCTGCTGGCCACCCCATTCTTGTATTTTTCGGTCACCTTGTCGAACCAATGATTAAAGCGCTCGAATATCTTACTGAGCCCTTTCTTCTGTTTATTTGGATCGGTTGGTTTCAGGAGCAGGGTACATAGGGCAGGCGTCAGCGACAGGGCGATAAAGGCGCTCAGGATCACCGAGATGGCGATGGTGATGGCGAACTGCTGGTACAGGCGGCCGACGATGCCCGGGATGAACCCGACAGGTACGAATACTGCCGCCAGGATCAGGGCGATGGCTACAACCGGCGCAGAGATATCTTTCATGGCCACGTAGGTCGCTTCTTTTGCCGACATCCCTTCCGAATCCATATAATGCTGCACGGACTCCACCACGATAATAGCGTCATCCACCACGATCCCGATAGCCAGCACGAAGCCGAACATGGTGAGGGTATTGATGGTAAATCCCAGCGGGTAAAAGAAAATGAATGTCCCCATGATCGAGACAGGAATGGCCAAAATGGGGATCAGCGTAGAGCGGAAGCTTTGCAAAAATACGAATACCACTATCGCCACCAGGCCGAGGGTCAGGAACAAGGTGCGGACGACATCCGTCATCGAAACCTTCACGACGGTGACGGCCTCGAAGGGAACGGAGTATTCGACATCTGCGGGGAAGGATTGTTTCAGAAGAGCCAGCTGTTTGTAGATGCCATTGGCTGTCTCTAGCGCATTGCTGCCGGGCGCCTGGTAAACGCGCAGGATGGAGGCCCGATGCCCGTCTACAAATGAATTACTGGAAAAGGTGAATTTACCCAGCTCGACCCTTGCTACGTCTTTCAGGTAGACCAATTCACCTTTGGACGGATTATTTTTGATGATGATATTTTCGAACTCCGAAACCTTACTGAGCCGTCCATTCACAAGAATGCCAATTTCGAACGCCTGGCCCTTCGCCTGTGGCGGGACACCGGCAGAGCCTGCCGCGACCTGTACGTTCTGGGTATTCAGCGCATTGATGATATCTCCCGGCATCAGGTTATACGATGCCATTTTCTGCGGGTTCATCCAGACGCGCATGCTGAAGTCATCTGTAGACCGCGAAATGCTGCCCACTCCGGGAACACGCAGCAGTGCGTCCTGGATAAAAATATTGGTATAGTTGTCCAGGAAGGTGATGTCATGTGTTCCCTGCGGCGCATAGACGGCGATCATCATCAGCTGACTGGGATTGATCGCGCGCACGGTGATGCCGAGACGGCTGGCCACTGCGGGCAGCAGCGGATTCGCAATGCTCACCCGGTTCTGCACGTCCAGGGTGGCGATATCCACATTCGTTCCGATATTGAACGTGACGTTCATGGACAGCAAGCCGTTGTTGGTGCTGTTGCTCTGCATATATTCCATCCCCGGGCTGCCGTTGACCTGCTCTTCGATGGGCGTGGCGACTGTCTGCTCGACCGTCTGCGCATCCGCGCCGGTAAACTGTCCGTTCACCTGTACAACGGGCGGAGTGATATCGGGATATTGGTCGATCGGCAGGGTCAGCACGCAAATGGCGCCGGCAATCACCAGCACGATGGAGACGACCATAGCAGTAACCGGACGCTTGATAAATGTATTCGCAATCATACGAAATTAAGTATATGGCCTTACGCCTATTTATTGATACTGCTATCTGCCTTATGGCCTGAGCTATCTTGACCATCAGGCCGTTTTGCGGGACCCGCGCTGATCCTCGATCCCTCATGGATCGCCTGAACGCCGTCTACGATAACGCGGTCACCCACGTTGATCCCGGATCTGACCACAACATTTGCTCCAATAGTCTGCCCGAGCTGCACCTTTCTCTGGAAGGCATGCAGCTTTGGCGTCTCCACGGTATCGGCGCCCTTCTTCCCGCCAGAATCGCCCTCGGCACCTTTCTTCCCGCCCCCATCCGCATCGGCGCCCTTCTTGCCGGCAGAATCCGCAGAATGACTCTGCAAGACCGTATCTATTGCGACAAACAGGAAATATTCGCCCATTTGTTCGACGACAGCCCTGCCCGGCACGACGATCTGCGGGGCGGCATCCTGGTTATGTACCCTGACCACGGTGCTCATGCCCGGGCGAAGCGTATTTTGGGGGTTGGGGAATGCCAGCCTGACGGTAATCGTACCGGTCTGTGGATCCACGGCCCGATCGATGATCGCGATCTTGCCAACTGCAGGATAGAGTTGCTGATTGGGCAGCAGGATGGTGAACAGGGAATCGACCCTTTTTTGCTTGCTGCGCTGCAGTTCTTCGATGTGCGGTAATTGCGCCTCGTTCACCAGGAAATCGACTCCCATCGGGTCGTCAGTGGAGATCGTATTGAGCACGGTAGTGCCTGGCGAGACCAGGTTGCCCAGCCTGACCTGTGAAATGCCAATAGTCCCGTCAAAGGGGGCGTAG
>JAMFRX010000264.1 GCA_026224995.1 Puia dinghuensis | reverse complement strand
TTCCTGGAATTCGGCGAGATCCTGCTGACCGCCATGATCATGGCTACCGGTGTCAGCGTCGTCGTGCACGTCCTTGCCCACGACTACCCCATCGGCATGGATGACCTCGTGATCGTCAATGTGCTGCTCAGCCTGTTCATGCTCCTGCACTATGCCATCCTTCGCGGCAATAGCTTCATCCGTGCTTTTATAGAACAAAAGCTGCTGGTGGAAAAGATCAAAAATGACCACCTCCATACGGAGCTGAAATTCCTGAAGGCGCAGTACCATCCGCATTTCCTCTTCAACGCCCTTAACACCATCTATTTCCAGATGGACGAGGACGTGGCGGCCGCGAAAAAAAGCGTAGAGAAGTTCTCCGAGCTGCTCCGCTACCAGCTCTATGACCAGCAGCAGACGGTACCCGTGAGCCAGGAGATCCACTATCTGAGGAACTTCATCCTGCTGCAGCAGACGCGTTCTTCGGAACGACTGCGGCTGGAGACACATTTCGACCCCAGTCTCGACGGTCAGCAGGTCTACCCACTCCTGTTCCTGCCGCTCGTGGAGAACGCGTTTAAATACGTCGGCGGCGACTACCACCTGCAGATCTCCGCCGCCCTGCACGACGGCCAGATCAAATTCCAGGTGGTCAATGGCATTCCGACGACCATCCCAGTAACCGACAGCACCAAGGCCGGCATCGGCCTCGAAAACCTCCGAAGACGCCTGGAGCTGCTCTACCCCGGCAGGCATGTCTTTACTGCCGAAAAAAACGACACTGCTTTTTCGGCCGCACTAACCCTTCAATATCGTTGACCATGTCCCTCACCATTAAATGCATCATCACCGACGACGAACCCTTTGCCCGCAAGGGATTGCAAGGCTATGTCGGCCAGATAGACTTCCTCGATCTGAAAGGCGTCTGCGAAAACGCCGTGGAGCTCAACTCCCTCTTGAAAAAGGAACCCGTCGACCTCCTCTTCCTCGACATCGAGATGCCCTACCTCACCGGCATCGAATTCCTCAAACAGCTGCCATCGCCTCCTCGCGTCATCTTTACGACGGCATATGAGAAATATGCCCTCCAGGGTTTCGAGCTCGAAGTCCTCGACTACCTCATGAAGCCCATCTCCTTCGATCGCTTCCTGCGGGCGGCGAACAAAGCATTCGACTACTTCCGCCAGCAGCAGACTCCCGCCGCCACCGGCGATTATATGTTCGTAAAAGCCGACAGTAAGCTGGAGAAGATCGCCTTCGCGGACATCCTCTTCGCCGAAGCCCTGGAAAATTATGTGGCCATCTATACCCGCGAGAAGAAGATCATTACCCATCTAACGCTCAAAATGCTGCAGGAGAAGCTTCCGCCTGCCGCCTTCGTGCAGCCACATAAATCCTATCTCATCGCCATCGACAAGATCGGCTCCATCGAAGGCAATATGCTGCACATAGCCCAATATACCGTTCCCATCAGCAAATACCAGAAGGAAGAGATCATGGAGAAGATCGTCAACAGCAAGCTCTTAAAGCGTTAACGCACCGTTAATTGTGATCAGAACCGTGCCTGCCGACCGTCGGGCACGGCCTTTGCAGCCCTATCTATAGTTAAATCAGGGAACCATGAAAAAAATTTACTTTTCTGGCCTGATCTCCTGCAGTCTCCTTTTGGCGGCTGCTCAGACCAACGGCCAGACCTTCAGACAGAACGATGCCCCCATCATAGTGAGCAATCCAGATCATTCAGGCCTCTACGCCTACGCAGAGAATGATAATATCATAGTCCTCCGCTGGTCAACCGGCAACGAACAGCAAGTGGACCGCTATGTCGTCGAACACTCTACCGACAGCATCCACTTCGATCCGCTTCACGAGGTCGTGGCAAAAGGAGTCATCGACGGAAGCGCTGACAGCACTTACCAGGACGAAGATCCCTATCCCACTTCGACCGTCAACTACTACCGCCTGGCTACGATCTTCAAGGACGGCAACACTATTTATTCTTCTGTTGTCCGGACGAATACCGACGCCCAGCGGACGCCTATCCTGAAACCCACGGTCCTGCATATGGGCGGAACGCTCCGGATGGATAACTTCCACGAACAGCCGCTTCAGATCAATTTCTATACCGCTGGCGGCGCCATCGTAGCCAGCTATATGGTCAACAGCACCTCGTTCGACATCAGCACCAACGGCTGGAGCAGGGGTATCCTGTTCTACCGCATCTCGGATGAACGGCATGCCCTGATCGACGCGGGGAAGATTTTATTGCAGTGATGCACGCCTCGGGCTTATCTCAAATTTAGCCCTTCGTCGTGCATCCGCTAATGATGGGCCTTCGGCCAATGGACCTGTGGTCCATTTTAGGTATATTTGTCCATCAAATATACAGTCACCCATGCCCCTGATCGACAGCGACCAACTGCCACTCTTACACGGAAAATACGTTTACCTCAGCTTCGCCACGGAAGCCGACCGCGAAAGCCTGCGCCCACTGGCTAAGGACGAGCGCCTCTGGGAATTCACCAAGACCTTGCTGATCGATGACAACTACGACGCGCAGTTCAATGAATACTACGACATAGCCCTCGCCACCGTCAAAGAAGGCGGCCAGGCCTTCGTGATTCGGGCAGTTACCGACGATACCGTTCTTGGCATGTCACGCATCCACAATGTAGCGGCAAAAGACAAACGCGCCGAAATAGGTCATACCTGGTATATCCCCTCGGTCTGGGGAAAAGTATACAACAAGGAATGTAAATTATTATTGCTTCAATTTCTCTTCGAAACCCTGGGCTTCCACCGCGTACAGTTCCGGATCGCCCATCAGAACATCCGGTCGCAAAAAGCCGTGGAGAAGATCGGCGGAACCCTGGAAGGGATTCTGCGCAAGCACGCCGTCCGCAATGATGGCACCCGCCGGGATACGGTCGTGTACAGCATCATCGACGACGAGTGGCCGGATAGAAAGGCAAAGCTGCAGCAGCAGGTGGAGGCCTCCTAGCCCCGGCTCCAGACCATCCATGGCAGCCCGGCCCGCACGCCCGTCGCCCTACAAGCGCAGTCTCATCCACCAGTCGACCTGCGCATCCAGTCCCAGTATAAAGATGTGCTCCCCAAACGGCTCGAACCCCCACTTGGCATAGAACGCCTTGGCCCGGTGGTTCTCCGACCATACGCCCAGCCATATCCACTGCCGGCCCTTCTCCCGGGCGATATCCAGACAGGCTTGCATCAATGCGGTGCCCACACCCTTGCCGATCATCCGCTGTTCGGAGTAAAGCTGACCGATCTCCAATGTGCTCTCGCCCTGCAGACCAGGAGGCGGCTCCGACTCCCGTAGCGAAGCATAGCCCGCTACGGCATCTCCCGCATAGGCCAGCAGGAAGATACGGCCGGGCGCCCCGACTTCCGCCATCTGCTTCTCCCTGGGGTGCTGTTCGTCGAGATATATCCGCATATTCTCCTCCGTATTTACCGGCGAAAAAGTCTCATAGAAAGTCTTGCGGCTGAGGTCGGCAATGAGCTCCGCATCCTCTGGGCCTGCTATCCTTATCCGGATATTCGTGTTCTCCATACCGGAAAAATAAAAAAAATCCGCGACTCAGGATCATCCTGCGGCAACGCCGGCCCCGCTACGCTGACGGCGGCGGTATAGCCAGCGCAACAAGCTGGGCAGCACGATCAGCAGCAGCGGCAGCGCGATCACGAACCCGCCGATAACCGCGATGGCGAGGGGCTGGTGCAATTGCGCTCCGGTGCCGATGCCCAGGGCCAATGGCAATAAGGCGGTGATGGCGCCCAGCGCCGTCATCAGCTTGGGTCGCAGTCGCGTGGAGATAGCATAGATCATCGCCTCGTCTACTCCCTGTGTAGCCAGCGATTCCCGAAATTGAAGGAAGGTAAAAATGGCGTTCTCGCCGATGATGCCTACTATCATGATCAGCCCCGTATAGCTGCCGACATTCAGCGGCGTATGGGTAAGATATAGGGCAAGATAGCTGCCGGAGATTCCCAGCACGGCTACCAGGAGGATGATAAGAGCTACGGCAAATTCCCTGTACAGGAACAGGATGACCCCGAAGACAAGCAGGCTCGCCGTGATGAGGATGGTCAGCAGCTCCCGGAAAGACTGCTGCTGGTCGGCATAGGCGCCCCCATATTCAATATGATATCCCGGCGGCAGCATGATCTTGCCGCCCACCTTTTCCTGGATGTCCCTGATCACGCTCCCCAGGTCCCGGCCCTCGAGCCGGCCGCTGACGACACCCATGGATTGCAGGTTCTCCCGCTGGATCTCCGCATCCCCCGCCGTCACGGTGACGGTAGCCAGATCACCAATGGGCTTGAGCTGTCCGCCCGGCAGGAACACCTGCATCCGGCCGATGTCCGCGACACTCCTGGTCCGGCTGCCCGGATAGACCATGCGGATATCGGTGAGCTGCTCCTTTTCGGGCACCGTACCGACGATATTCCCCTCCAACGAAGTCTGCAGCTGGTATTGCAACGACGCAGGCGTCAAACCGAATTGCGCCAGCCGGGCATAATCCGGCTGGACACTCACGGAAGGCCCCGCGATGACGATGCCGTCGAAGACGTCGGCCGTACCGGCTACCCCGGAAACGATCCCCGCTACCTGCCTGCTAAGCCCTTGCAAGGTATGCTGGTCGTTGCCGAAGATCTTGATCTCTATCGGCTGCACGGAGGTCATGAGATCGCCCAGCATATCTCCGATCACCTGTCCGAAGTCGATCCGCAACGCCGGCTGTGTGCCTTCTATTTGCTTTCTCAGGTCCTCGATCACTTCGTCCGTCGTCTTCGTCCGGCTCTTTTTCAGCTGTATAAGGTAATCGCCGCGATTGGGCTCGGTGATAAAAAAGCCCATCTCGGTGCCCGTCCGGCGGGAATAGGCCTGCACCTCGGGCGTCGCCACGATCATCTTCTCCACCTCCCGCAGCATCCGGTCCGTCTCCTGCAGGGATGTACCCGGCGGCGAATTATAATCAAGGACAATGCTCCCCTCGTCCATCTCCGGCAAAAAGCCCGTCTCCAATTGCGGCACGATCCACCAGGTCAGCCCCGCCAGCGCCCCCATCATGAGCAGGCTCAGCCAGGGCCGGCGAATAAAAAAAGCCACCCAACGCTGGTTCTTCACATTGTGCGGCTTTATCTGCCGCCGCTTCCGGCCTTCCTTCGTCAACAGCAGGTAGATCACCGGCAGCCCTATCCAGGTAACAAAGAAAGAACAGACCAGCGTGATGATCATCGTATTGGTCAGCACCTTGAAATAGGCGCCCGCGACACCGCTCATGAGCATGAACGGCAGGAAGATGACGATCGTGCTGATAGACGACCCCAGCATGGCCGGAAAGAGATAGTGGATGGCCTTCGACAGCAAAGCCCTGCTGGGCTCGCCGGGATGCTCCTCATGCGTCCGGTGGATCTGCTCCACCACCACGATGGCATCGTCGATGATCAGCCCGATGGCCGCAGCGATGGCCCCGAGCGTCATGATATTGAAGGTATAGCCGATAGCATAGAGCACGATCAGCGAAAGACAAAGCGTCACCGGGATGGTGATGAGAATGGTCGCGCTGGCCTTCACCGATCGCAGGAACAGGATGGCTACAAAGATAGCCAGCGCCAGCCCGATCCACAGGCTGTCCGTGACGCTGCGAACGGAGTCGTTGACGAAATCGGCCTGGATATAATACGGTTGGATGGTCACCCCCTTGGGCAGCACCTTCCTGAGCTCCTCTACTTTCTGCTCCATAGCCGTGGAGATGGCCACCAGATTGGAATTCGGCTGCTTGATCACCGCGATGAGCAAGGCCTCGCGGCCATTGGCATTGATCTTGGTATATTCCACTGCCTCCTGTACGGCTACCTCCGCGATGTCTTTTACCAGGATGACCCGCCTGCCCGTATTCCGGACCACGATATTGCCGATATCCTCTTTCGAATGAACCGTGGCATCCGTCACCGTGAGATAGAGGAAGTGATAGTCCGAGAGATAGCCGTTGGACCGGATAAAACCCGTCTGCCCCATAGCGGCATTCAGCATATCCGGTGTTATCGAGAGGGTACTCATCTTCTGCGCATCCAGGGATAGCCAGTATTCTTTAGTCTTGCCGCCGATGATCCGCACCTCCGAGACGCCGCTCACCTGCGACAGAAAAGGCTTGATCGTATAGTTGGCCAGCTGCTTGAGCTGCATGGCCGATAGCTGGTGGGTCTCCAGGGTATAGCCCATCACCGGCAGGATCGAAGGGTTCATCTTCTCCACGGTGACCTGGGTCTCCGGCGGGAGATTGCTCTTGATCTCATTGATCTTCGACTCTATACGCTGCTGGCTCAGATCGATATTGGCATTCCAGTCCATGAAAGCCGAGATCTCACAGCTGCCCCGGCTGGTGGTGCTTCGAACATATTGAAGGTCGGGAACCTGCTTGATGGCATTCTCCAGTGGCTTGGTGACAGTCACCATCATCTTGTCCACGGGCTGCAAGCCAGCATCGGCAATGACCTTTATCTTGGGAAAAGTGATCTCGGGGAACAGGGCCGTTTGCAGCTTGCCATAGACGAAAAGGCCGCCCATCAAAATGATGACCAGCAGCACGGTCAGCGGGTTCTTGTAGGCGACGAAAAAGTTTTTCATGGGTTCGCCGCCTCCCCGACCTTCACTTTCGCCGTGTCCGGCAACCCATAATTCCCCGTCACGATGATCTTATCGCCGGGAGCGAACAATGGCGAAAGGACTTCGACCCGGTCGTTCGTCTCCAACCCCTTTTTTATTGGCACCTTTACCGCTGTGACGCTGTCGATGAGCTTCATCACCCAAAAGTCGGATTCCGTCTCATCCGTCAGCAAGGCCGACTTGGGAAGGCTCTGGGCATTGGCCTTGGCCACCCGGTTGATCCTTACTTTCGCGATCAGGTTCTCAGGAATGGCCTTAGCCGTATTCACCCGGATCACGATGCTCTGCGTCTGCGAAGCGGAGTCCACGGTAGGCATCACGGCGCCGATGGTCCCTTCCAGCCTGGTCCCGTCGGGTAAGAAAAGCTCTACCGTCTTCTTACCCAGCACCTGCGGCCGCAATTCATAGGGCAGGTTGAGCAGGAAGACGAAGCTGTTGCGGTCGCTGATCGCCGCCAGCTGCTCCCCATCCTGCACATAGTCGCCCGATTGATGGTTCAGCTGCGTGATATAGCCATGCTGCCCGGCACGAATGATATTCTCGCCCGAAAAATGCAGGGAGGTATCCAGCCGCTGGAGCGCATTGCCGATGCTCTGCGCCTCCTTTGTCTTCAGCATAAAGAGCGTCTGCCCCGTCTCCACATATTTCCCGGGATAGACGTCGGCGGATTGCAGGTAGCCGTTGGCGTTGGCTTTTACATAGCTCTTCTGCAGGAAGGCCGAGACGGCATTCAGCTCTATAAAGTCGTCGAGCGCTCCGTCGGTGACGGTGACAACGGTGACGGGCGTACGCGCATCCACCGAATCGGCGGCCGTACCGGCCTCCGCGACAGGCTCCTTGGCCCTACAACCGATCATCACGATAGTGATGATCAAAAAAGCTTTATTCATCGATTCCAATAATTGATCTGGTTGATGATCTGCAGCCGCGTGATATTGTTTTGCGTCAGCAGGTTTCTCGCGTTCAGGTAATTGCCCAGCGCGATGATGTAATCCGCGATCCGCGCATCTCCCGTCCCCAGCAGCTTCCCGTTGACATCTATGAGCGCCTGCGAATACCGCACCTGCTCGTCTATCTGCCCTATAAGGTCTTCCGTCGCCTTTAGCTGCTGCTCCAGCTGCGCTATCTGCTGGCAATACTGTCTGGTGAAAAAATCCTTGTACCCGCTGCGGGTACGCTCGGCGATGTCGAGCTTGCTGTATTGCATCTTCCGTTGATGGCCATCATAGATCGGCACTGTCGCCAGCACACCGAAGCTGACGCCGAAATTCTTATAAGGCTCATACATCAGGGATGACGACCACCCGCCGTCTGCATAAAGGCTGACCTTCGGCCGGTAGCCAAAGTCGACGATGGTCCGGCTATTGCGCAGCTTCAGGCTGTCGAGACCAAACTGCCGGAAGAACACCGAGCTGCCGATATCCGGCAGCGTCTGCAGGCGGATGCCTGGATCGACCAGGAGCGTGGCGCCGGTGTCATTGATACCGCAGAGATAATTGAGGGTGCCATGGTCGTTCCGGTACTGGATGTCCAGCTGCTGCAGGAGGAGCCCCTCCTGCTTGAGGGTTACCAGAAAGGTCAGGTAATCGGTCTGCCGGTACACGTTCTTCTGCGTGAGCTCCTTTAGCAGGCCCTCTTCTTTTTGCAGCAAGCCATAGATGTCCCGGTTGAATACCAGTTGCTGGAGGTCGCCATAAGTGGTGATGTATTGCGCGGTGACGCTCTTTTTAAGGTCCTGCTCGGAGATGCCGGCTGAATTGCGCAACCCCTGGTTCTGCAGCCGGATGGTCTCGTACTGGGCATCCAGGCGCTTCTGTCCTACCAGCGTCTTGTTGACGGCTACTACGTCGGTGAAGTTGCCGCCATTGCTGATGGCCTGGTCGTAGCCATAGCCATGGATCGTGGGCGCATAGACATTCGTGCTTGAACCGATGACCTGCGGCCGATAGCTTGCCGCGATCAGCTGACTGTCTACTTCTCCTGCCAGGGCCTGGTTGCGATAGTCCTTGAGCAGCGGATTGTTCTGCAGAGCCTGCCCCAGGTAAAAGTCCAGGCCCGTCACCGGCGCGCCCTGATAAGGCTGCTGGCCAAAGGCCGCACCACCACACAGCATACCCAATACCAATAGAATTCGTAACATGTTATATATCAGGCCCAATACAAGAGCCCGACAAATCTATTCTCACATCCTGTGGGAATTCTGTAGCTGTTCATGGAAACCCGATCTCCACCGTATGCATCCCCGCGGCATACGAATAGCCCAGCGGAAACTGGTAGTTATCGCAGATCTGCCGCACGATCGCCAGCCCCAGCCCCGTCCCGCCGGAATGCGACCCTTTTACAAAGCGGTCGAAGATCGTGGTCGTATCGAACCCCGGCTCTGGCCCGGAATTGGTGATCCGCAGGCTGTTCTCCCGTAACCGGATATCCACGCTCCCGC
>JAMFRX010000263.1 GCA_026224995.1 Puia dinghuensis | reverse complement strand
TCACCGACCGCAATACCCTCGCCGGCATCGTACGCGGGTATGCAGCCGCGAAAAAGAAGGCTATCCGGCTCATTGCAGGCGCCCGCCTCGATCTGCTGGACGGTCCAAGCCTCCTGGCCCTGCCTACCGACAAAGACGCCTACGCCAGGCTATCCGCTTTGCTCACCCTCGGCAACCTCCGGGCGGAAAAAGGGCAATGCCACCTGAATAAAGCGGATGTCTTCGCTTATGCCAAGGGGTTGAAATTCATCCTCCTTCCGCCCAATCGGCTGAATACCCTATTCGATTTCGAGCCTGGCTTCTATCAAGCCGCGCAGGAATATCGCGAAGCCCTGGGCGATCATTGCTACCTCGCCGCTACCCGATATTATCACGGTGATGACGCCAAACAGCTGTTCCGCCTTTCCCAGCTTTCAAAACAGCTCTCCCTGGCATTAGTTGCCACTAACGACATCCATTACCATCACCCGTCCCGGCGGCAATTACAGGACGTCCTGACCTGTATCCGGGAAAAATGCACCATTGACAATGCCGGATTCCGGCTTCACCCCAATGCCGAACGCTATATGAAACCTACTGACGAAATGCTCCGGCTCTTCCGGCAATACCCGGATGCCATCCGGCGCACACAGGAGATCGCCGAGGCCTGTCAATTCTCGCTTTCCTCACTGCAATACGTCTATCCGGAGGAGATCACCAGCGAAGGCCGCACGCCCATGGAAGAGCTGCGCTTGCTGGCCTGGCAAGGCGCCAAAGAACGCTTCGGTGACACCATCCCGGAAAAGACCAGGGCCACCATCCTGCATGAGCTCGAGTTCATTCAGCAGATGAACTACCCCGCATATTTTCTAACCGTCTACGACGTCGTACGTTTCGCCCGGTCTCAGGGCATCCTGTGCCAGGGACGAGGCTCCGCAGCCAACTCGACCATCTGCTACTGCCTCGGCATCACATCTGTGGACCCAACGAAATTCGACCTGCTCTTCGAACGGTTCATCTCCCCCGCCCGTAACGAACCACCGGATATCGATGTCGACTTCGAGCACGAGCGACGGGAAGAGGTTATCCAGTATATCTACAAGAAATACGGCCGCGACAGGGCCGCTATCGTCGCCACCGTTACGCAGCTGCACCAGAAGGGCGCCGTCCGCGACGTAGGCAAGGTAATGGGCCTCTCGACCGATACCGTCGACCTGCTATCCAAATCGATGTGGGAATTCACCAGCGACGGGATCGACGCAACCCGGTTCTCCGAGCATGGACTGGATCCCAAAGAACCGCAGCTGCGAAAAGTGCTGGAGCTCACCAGCCAGTATATTGGCTTTCCCCGACAGTTGGGGCAGCATACCGGCGGCTTTGTCATTACCCAGGGGAAGCTCAGCGATCTCTGTCCTATCCTCAATGCACGGATGGAAGACCGCACCAACATCGAATGGAACAAAGACGACATCGACGTTCTAGGCTTCTTAAAGATAGACGTCATCGCCTTAGGTATGCTCACCGCCATCCGCAAGGCGTTCGATCTCGCCGAAAAGCACCACGGGCTTCAGCTCACACTGGCGAACATTCCCCAGGACGATCCGTCCGTATACGCCATGGTCTCCACCGCCGACACCATCGGCGTGTTCCAGATCGAGAGCCGGGCCCAGCAATCCATGCTTCCCCGCCTGCGGCCCGAATGCTTCTACGACCTGGTGATAGAAGTGGCCATCGTCCGCCCCGGCCCGATCCAGGGCGACATGGTCCACCCCTATCTTCGCCGTCGCAACAAAGAAGAGCCCGTCGACTATCCCTCCAAAGAGCTGGAAGAGATCCTGGGCCGCACCCTGGGGGTACCGCTTTTCCAGGAACAGGCCATGAAGATCGCCATCGTCGCCGCGGGCTTTACTCCCGCCGAAGCAGACGAGCTTCGCCGGTCCATGGCCACCTTCAAAGCACAGGGCATGGTCGCTGCCTTCCGCGAAAAGCTCATCAGCGGCATGCGAAAGAATGGCTA
Source organism: Puia dinghuensis (assembly GCA_026224995.1). Classification (GTDB taxonomy): domain Bacteria; phylum Bacteroidota; class Bacteroidia; order Chitinophagales; family Chitinophagaceae; genus Puia; species Puia dinghuensis_A. The sequence goes on along the minus strand of JAMFRX010000263.1, from coordinate 16,817 downwards.
CACCCCCGAATACGCCGAACGCATCTTCAAGCAGCTGGAAGGCTTCGGCAGCTATGGCTTCCCTGAAAGCCATGCCGTCAGCTTCGCCCTGCTGGTATACGTATCGGCCTGGATCAAATGCTACTATCCCGATGTCTTCGTCGTCGCTATCCTGAACAGCCTGCCCATGGGATTCTATCAACCGGCCCAACTGGTCATCGATGCCAAGAACCATGGCGTTCACTTCCAACCGGTGGACTCCAACTATTCCCAATGGGATAATACGCTGGAAGAGCGTACCGGCAAGTATCACACCATTCGTTTAGGCTTCCGCCAGGTAGAAGGCATCCGGGAAGAGGATATCCTCCTGCTCATTGCCGGACGCACAAAACCCTATACTTCTATTCCCGCCCTCCAGGACGCCGGCCTGTCCTCCCTCACCTTGGAAAAACTGGCCAATGCCGATGCCTTCAATTCCCTGGGTCTCGACCGCCGCCAGGCCCTGTGGGAGGTCGCGGCCCTCCCCGACCGGCCCATCGGTCTGTTCCTGGGTCAGTCCGCCGAAAGCGATGCTGAGGCAGCTATCTCCCTTCCCCAAATGACGCTCGCCGAACACGTCGTCCAGGACTATACAGCCATGTCCCTATCCCTAAAAGCCCACCCCGTGAGCTTCATCCGCGAGAACCTTCGCCTGCTCGGCAACCTTCCCGCGAACGAGCTGCTTACCAAATGCAACGGAAATTTCGTGAAAGTCGCCGGTCTCGTCCTCGTCCGGCAAAGGCCGGGCACCGCCAGCGGAACTGTTTTTATCACGTTGGAAGATGAGACGGGGACCTTCAACCTCATTGTATGGGGCAGTCTCTTCGATGAATACCGTAAAGAAATAGTAGGCTCCAAGCTCCTGATGGTAGAAGGGCATCTGCAGATCGAACGGGAGGTGGTTCACATCATCGTCAAACGATGCTATAATGTTTCGCGGCTTTTGGGACGGTTAGGCCCGATAACACCTGCTGGCGAAGGATCCAGTCCACATCGCACCGGATCAAACCAGCATATTCAGCGCCAGGAGACCAAACAAGCTGAACTCTTTCCGGAGGCGCGGAATTTTAGATGACGGACGGCTCCGTAACCGTCACACCAGTTAATTAGTATCATTAAATACAGTTGACAAAAGGTGTGTTTCGTCTGAACTCAGCCATAGTACGAGCCCGGCCACTTCTTGAATTGTGCCGTACCTGTCCATGGGAAATAATTTTATCCCCCCCGCTGTTTCTTTTTGACTCATATCCTTCAAAAGAGCTATATCAATGAAAGCAGGTGCAATAGTATTTATATGAATGCCCCTGACCGGATATTCCCCCGGAATGTATTGCAGCAGCGCAGTCATGCTGTATTTTGCCTCTATAAACTGACTCAATGAGGCTAAACCTATAGTGCCCAGGATAGACGAGGTATTTACAATAATCCCCCCACCCTGTTTTAGCATGGCTTCGATTTCATACTGCATACAATTATGGAGACTATTGAGATTAAGGTCCACCTTCCTATCAAATGCTTCCCTGTTTATGTCGGCCCGATATAGCGGTTCACCGAATATGGCAGAATTATTACAAGCAATATCTATACTTCCATAGGTCTCGATGGTCCTCTTAACCAATTTCTTACATGCTGCCGCGTTGCCCACATCGGTCTTGATATAGGTGGCAGTTCCGTGTTGACGGTTTATTTTTGACACTGTATCCGTGCCCCCTTTTTGGCTGGTGTCCGAAACGATTACTTTTGCTCCGCAGGCTCCATAGAGCAGTGCGGTGGCAGCACCGATTCCCCATCCTGCACCCGTTACCAATACAGTTTTCCCTCTGAAGGTTTGTTCCATTTCTGGTGTATTCGATGATTCACAAATTACTGAACAGGTTTTCAGAAACCCCATTCAAAGGCAATACAACTTTCAATTCATAGCCTTCACCTGCCTTTGATGCAATCGTAACGCTTCCATGATATAATTCCGCCCTGCTCTTTATATTTATGATACCTACTCCCTTTTCTACTTCCAAAATTTTTGAACCATCTCCATTATCAGAAATGAGCAAAATGATCTCATTTCCCTGTCTGGTTAAATTAATGATCGCGCGGGTAGCTTTTGCATGTTTTAAGATATTATTTAATTGCTCCTGCACAATTCTGAAAATGGTAAGCTGTAACCTTTCATCCAGATCATCTTCGTTAATACCGGCGTCCTGAAATTCAATTTGTATCGCATGTACCATGATCAGATCATCTAATAGAATTTTTATACTATCAAACAAACCCATAACCATGCCCGGAGTCGATAAAGCTTTAGAAATTCTCCGGATCTCCTCTATTACTTGCACTATGAAGCCGGACGACTTCTCCAGACACATTTCCCTATTCTCGTCATCCGTTTTTGCCATTTCGATATATAGTTTGGCTGCGCCCAGGATCTGGTTCAGATTATCATGCAGTTCTTTTCCAATCTCCGACCTTTCGTTCTCCTGTGCCGCCAGCACGGCATGAGTTACCTCTTTTTGTCTTGTTAATCTTTCATGCACTAGCTTCTTTTCACTTTCCAATAGTTGAATTTCTGCCGATTTTCGGACAGTGATATCCTGGGTGGCGCCGATTATCCTGGAGGCCACCTTGTCGGAGTCATAGATAATATGCGCGCGGTCATGAACATAGGCATAGCTGCCATCAGCCTTTTGAAACCGGTATTCATCTTCCCATACACTGTCGGCTCCCTCCGAAAGAATTTTATTTAGTCTGCTGATGATACGGACCTTATCATCAGGATGTAGATGATTTTCCCAAAAACTTTGAGGGATAAGCGCATTTACTATCGGATAGCCAAAAACCCTTTTATGGCCACCGTCTATCCAGAAAATCTCCCTGATCTGAAGGTCCCACTCCCAAAGACAATCATTCGTTACTTCCGTCACAAATCGATACAATTCTGCTAGCGTCTTATATTGCTGTTCCGGTTGTGTTGAATTCACCGGGGGATTACGGCTCCTGAATGATACGGATAGGGTGTTGTCACAATGGTACGTAATGACGTCAAACCAGGTTCCCATTCCCCCCCAGTATTCTTCAAAATGAGCAGGAATATCCTCTATAAATGCCTTGTGATAGACGGCATAAAAATCGACCGGAATAACTCCCGCAAATTCTTTCCAGAGGTTTTTGCCGATTATATCCGCCGCCGGAACCCCTAATAAAATTTCAGCGGCCTTGTTCCAATATTTTACTGTCCAATTTTGATCTACTGTAAAAAACCCGTTGGTAATAATTTCAGTAATAGGCTTCCCCAGATAACCAGCGTTCTTGATGACATTTGTAGGTGAAAGAGAATGAGCTGCCATGTTTTATTCAGGTTGCTTGATTAATTTGATCCGGGCGCCTGCGCAAATGAAAGCCCCCTGTTCTGCAAGGGGCCTTCTTTCAAAAAGACTATTGTTAAGCATAGGAATTCCAACCGAGTGATTTCGACATCGGATAAAACCGTTCTTTAAAATGCCAGAGAATTCAGTGGGTTTGGACTGCTAGCTTGTCGTTTTAATCGTCCTGGCGTGTAGTTTTTTTACGCCCTATTTCACCCTAAAGGTGACTACTTTTTCGCTCACGGGTGTTATACAACTGCAGGAATTGTTTATATTATTCACACATTTGACCATTATCAATTACTTCAGGGCCTTGCCGTTAAAAGGCCGGCTTCCCTACGGGAAAGCCGGCCTTTTGAATATCATTCGCGATGCGAAGAGACCAATTACCTTCTTCTGAAAATAAGGAAGAGGACAATAATGAGCACGACTGTGCCAAGACCTATATACATTTGTAAAAGTTTTAATGGTGAATGAATCCTGATAACTAATCGTTAAAAATCATGCCACCGGTTTAAACACTGATAAAACCAGGCAACGGGCAATATTGTCCACATACGTTCAGAATGCCGAGATATCCTTTCCCGCGGTAATAGCCTGCTTCAACTTGTCGATATAAGCTTTTATGCCCGGATCGTGCACCAGCTGCATGCCATTGTCCGCATACTTTAAAGCCGTGGTCTTATCACCCATGACTGCATACCCCTTTGCCAACCCGAAATTTGTACGCCACTCTTTGGGGGCTTTGTCATAATCGATCTTGTAAGCGTCAAAAGCAGCTTTGTATTTTTTCATCTGCAGCAGCCTGTTACCATAGTAATAGATGTCCTCGACGCTCCCTTTGGGAAAGGCGACTTTCATCAAAGAGTCAGCCTCATGCCGGCGGCCCGCCTTTTCCAGCAAACCAGCATAGGTGCTGAGCGTGAGAAAATTGGCCTCGCCAAAATAGGTATTGATGGAGCGCTCCGCCCAGCCAAGCCCTTCTTCCAGGTTTACATCATTGACCAGGCAAAAATCGGCGGCCTGCTGCATGTTTTGCCAGTAGGCATAAAAAAGCCCGTTGTTGAAAGCATACCGGTAGGCATCTATTTGCGTTTTCTTAAGGTCCACGTGGATCGTAAAGGGAATTTTGAGGTTCTCCCATTCCAGCAGCACCACCGCGCTGCTATCGGTCTGTTGGGCAAATTCATATTTCAGCCGCTCAACGGGTTCCGTCATCTTTAGCACGGGTACTTCCACCCGCAATGCGTCGCTGGCAGCGTTATAATAAAAGGAGCCCCAGGCATTGTTGTCCTTCGAGAAAACAAGCATTGCTTTTTCCTGTCCCATGGCGATAAAGAAACCGTATTTCCCAGCCGCCAACGGTTTCCCTTCGATGGTGACATCCGTGGAAAATTCGATGGTCGTATTCTCATTGGCCCCTGCCCGCCAGGGGGCCGCCTTACTGGTCCCATAGTGATAATCTACGAAGCCGTATGGCACGAGCTCGCCCCAGATCTTCCCTTCCCGTCCATTGACGGCAGGGCGACTATAGTTAATGGTGACATCCGTAATGCCGACCTGTTCCGATACAGCGGCCATTCTACTATTCCTGGGAGTTTTTACCTGCCCCTGTACTGCGAGGGACATGCCGATCAAGAGCAGCAAGACAATCTTTCTCATCGCGTGAAAGTCTTCCCTTATCCAAAAACGGACAAGAAATTTCGACCAATTCCATGAAATCTTCGCCGAACGAGGCGCAAAAAGGAGAGTATCCGGCCTACAAGGCAGGCTCCTGCTGGCTGAGGCAATGAAAGCTCCCCAGCCCCCAGATGATATCCGTAGAGTCGATCCCCACGACACGCCGGGCGGGAAAACAATCCTGAATGATCTGCAGCGCCTTCTCATCCCTGTCGCAACGGAAGGTAGGCACGATCACGGATTCGTTGGCGATATAGAAATTGCCATAGGAGGCAGGGAGACGCTGGTCTTCATGGATCACGGCGGCCGGCATCGGCAGTTCGATGATGTTGAGCTGCTTGCCATTGAGCAGCCGCATGGCCGACAGATCGGCCAGGTTATCTTTTAAAAGCTGATAGTTCTCGTCGGCAGCGTCCTCCTCGATCACCGTCACCACGGTGTCCTCATTGACGAAGCGTACCGTATCATCTATGTGGCCGTCCGTATCGTCCCCGACAATGCCTTCTTTCACCCACAGGATCTGCTCTACGCCATAGTAGTCGCGGAGATAGCCTTCTATCTGGTCCTGGTTCAGGTGCACGTTGCGGTTGGGGTTGAGCAGGCAGCAGGTGGAGGTGATCAGCGTGCCCTTCCCGTTGAAGTCCACGGACCCGCCTTCCATGATGATGCCCGGGTGATAAACGGGCAGGTTCAGCGCCTTTCCTACCAGCGTAGGGATCACGTCGTCCAGCTCGAATGGAGGGTATTTGTTGCCCCAGGCATTGTAGTTCCAGTCTACGATCGCTTTCTTTTTCTCCGTGGGGTTGACCAGGAAGGCCGGACCATGGTCCCGGCACCAGGCGTCATTGGTGGGATGCAGGAAGAAGCGCACCATCTCCATGTCTGCGCCCGCGGCTTGCAGCAGCAGCGTGGCTGCCGACCGCATGGCTTCGTCCACCACATTGATGCACACCTCCTCGCCTTTCGTGAGCTCCCGGATGAACCGGGTATAGGAGGGATAGATCGATCCTATCTTGCCGGGCCAGGAAGCCTCTTTATGAGGCCAGCTGAGCCAGGTAGCCGTATGTCTGCTGAATTCCGCAGGGAAGTAAAAGCCTGCCTGCTTGGGTGTCGCCATGCTCTAGTCTTCGTCGATAAAACGTTTGGTAATGGGTTGGTAAGAGTCGATCCGCCTGTCGCGCAAAAAAGGCCAGTGAGTGCGGTAGCGGTCCGTAGCCGCCGTGTCCAGCTCGATGACCGTCGTTTCTTCCTGGTCGTGCGAAGCCTGATATTTGATGCTGCCAAAAGGATTGGCGACAAAAGAGCCGCCCCAGAATTTCATGGCCCCATTCTGTTCGAATCCCACGCGGTTGACGCTGACCACATGCACGCCGTTGGCTACGGCATGGCTGCGCTGGATGGTCTGCCACGCATTGTATTGTTCGGTATTGGTTTCGGCATCCTGGCTCGTCGCCCAGCCGATGGCCGTAGGGTAGAAAAGGATCTCCGCCCCCATGAGCGCCGTTATCCGCGCCGCCTCCGGATACCATTGATCCCAGCAGATCAGCACCCCGAAGGTGGCGAACTTCGTCTTGAAGACCTTATATCCCAGGTCTCCCGGGGTAAAATAGAATTTCTCATAGAAGGCCGGGTCGTCCGGGATATGCATCTTCCGGTATTTACCAAGATAGGTGCCATCGGCATCCAGCACGGCCGTAGTATTGTGGTAGATGCCCTGTGTCCGCTTTTCGAAGAGCGACGCGATGATGACGACCCCCAGCTCCCCTGCCAGCCTGCCCAGCGCTTCCGTGGACGGACCCGGAACGGGTTCGGCCAGCTTGAAGTTCTCGTAATCTTCCACATCGCAGAAATACAGGGAGGTGAAAAGCTCCTGCAGGCACACGATCTGCGCCCCCTTGGCAGCGGCTTCCCGCACCTTGTCCACGGCCTTCTGGAGGTTAGCCGCCTTGTCGCCTGAGCAGCTCATCTGCACAAGGCCTACATTGACTTTACTCATGGTAAATGATCATTCGGAGAATGTATCCGAATGGCGCCGCAAATTTACGATTTTTTCTGCTTATTTCCTCCCCATCTGACGCAGGAACGCTACATGGGAAGCGACGGCATACCGTACGCGGGGGTATTCGATATAGACCAGCCCATATTCCTGACAGGCCTGCCGGATGATCTTGCTGATGGCCGGGTAATGCACGTGGGATATCTTGGGGAACAGGTGATGCTCTATCTGGAAGTTGAGCCCGCCTACCAGCCAGCTGACAACGGGGTTGCTGGTGGCGAAGTTGGCAGTGGTCTTTATCTGATGCACGGCCCACTCGTCTTCCATCTTGCCGGTTTCGATATTGGCATGGGGAAAAGCGGTATGCTCGACGGTATGCGCCAGCTGGAAGACCAGGCTCAGCACGAATCCCGCCACGCAGGTGAAGATCACGAAGCCGATCACCCAATCCGAGAACCCGAGCATGTAGATCGGCAGGGCGACGAACAAAAAGGCGTGGAACAGCTTGAAGCCCCAGAACACCAGATGATCTGCTACCGTCATTTTCTTCAACGGCATTGCACCAACCTTGCGATTGAAATATTTTGTATAGTCGAGCACGAAGATCCAGAAGACATACAGCAGGGAATACAGGAACCAGAAATACAGGTGCTGATATTTATGCAGCCGGTATTTCTTCTGCGTTTCGCTCATCCGCATCCAGGGCTGGATATCGATGTCGTCGTCGATACCGTCCACGTTGGTAAAAGCGTGGTGGATGACATTGTGCTTTTGGTTCCACATGAAGCTGTTCCCACCCAGAATGTTCAGGGAGAAAGCTGCAAAATGATTCATCCACTTGTATTTGGAAAAGCTCCCATGCGCCCCGTCATGCATCACGTTGAAGCCGATAGCGGCGACAATTCCTCCCAGCAGCACACACTCCAGGATGGCCCAAAGGACGGCGGGGGTAAAAAACACCAGGTGAATATAGACGAACAGAAAGCTCACCATCAGGATGACGGCCTTCAGGAACAGGTTGTAGTTGCCTGTCGTGGACTTGCCCACTTCCTCAAAATAGCTGCCGATCCTCTTTTTCAGTTCGGTATGAAAAGAGTGGGTCGCATTGGCAAATTTGGGCAGTGACGGGAGAGACATATAGACCTATTGATAAATTTGAATAATAATGAGGGCAAATTTAGTCCTTTACCGGTGGATTTCGTGTTAAAGGACAGACAATAATATTAACGCAATAAGGGTACCACTTGTTGTCTGCTAAGTGTCCAACTGTACAAATGCATCAAAACTGCGTACGCCCACCGTTTTCTGGGTACTATACCCTTCTGCATACGGCACGCCGATCATCTTGCCGAACATCCGATGCCGCCCGATGATCGCATCCAGGAATTCCGGGGTCGAGATATAGGTCTGCGGTTCGTCATCGCTGTACCCTGTGGAAAAAAATTGCGAGGAATAAGCCTGGATCGATTGCAGCTTCGTTTCAAATGCCGGGGTGATATCGTACACGAAGTCCGGATGGTCATACCGGTCCTGGATGTAGTGGAACACATATTTGGGCCGCCAGTGCTCCTGCGGGCGGCCTTCATCGTCTAACGTGGCGATCTTCCGTAGGCCGCTGAGAAAACAGGACTCGGTGATCAGATGACCGGCCCGGCCATGATCCGGATGCCTGTCTTCCAATGCGTTGGCTAAGACGATCTCCGGCCGGTATTTCCGGATGGCCCGGATCAGCAGCCGCTGGTGCGCCTCGTCGTTCCGGAAGAATCCGTCGGCCATCCCCAGGTTCTCCCGGACATCCAGCTCCAGGAGGGTGGCGGCCTTCGCTGCCTCCTGGGCCCTCAGCTCAGGCGTTCCACGGGTCCCTAGTTCGCCGCGGGTGAGGTCTACGACGCCCGTTTTTTTTCCGCTCCTCTTTTCCATCAACAGCGTTCCGGCACACCCCAGCTCCACGTCATCGGGATGAACGGCTATGGCCAATACGTCTAATTTCATGGGCGCAAAAATAGCTTATTTAGCCTTACGGCCGCCTTACGCACGCCGCGCCCGCTTCCCCCCGCGTATTTGGCTATATCCGCTTTGTGAAGTAGCTTCGCGGGTCGCCAAACGGACCGGAGGTCCGTCCAGACATCAAAAATTGTTAATCAAAAAACAGGTAATCAGACATGGCATACGATGTAGTCGTTCTCGGCAGCGGCACCGGCGGATATCCGGCCGCCATCCGTGCTGCACAGCTAGGCTTTAAAGTAGCAATCATTGAAAAAGAGAATCTCGGTGGCGTTTGCCTCAACTGGGGATGTATCCCGACAAAGGCCCTGCTTAAGAGCGCTCAGGTCATGCAGGACATCCAGCACTCAAAGGATTTCGGTATCGAAGCCACCGGATCGGTGGATTTCCCAGCTGTGATCAAACGCAGCCGCGGGGTAGCCGATAAGATGAGCAAGGGCGTTCAGTTCCTGATGCGGAAGAATAAGATCGATGTGGTCATGGGTTATGGTAAGCTCAAGGCCAAGGGCCAGGTGGAAGTCACCGGCGCCGACGGCAAGACCCAGATCGTGGAAGGCAAGCATATCATAGTGGCTACCGGCGCACGCAGCCGCGAGCTGCCCAACCTCAAGCAGGATGGCAAGAAGGTCATCGGCTACCGCGAAGCCATGACGCCCACGGATAACCCCAAGAGCATCATCATCGTCGGCAGCGGCGCCATCGGGGTTGAATTCGCCTATTTCTACTACAGCATGGGCGCCAAAGTGACCATCGTGGAGTTCCTCCCCAGGATCGTGCCCGTGGAAGACGAAGAGATCTCCAAAGAGCTGGAAAAGCAATACAAGAAATACGGTATCGAAGTGCTCACGAACAGCGAGGTCACCAGCGTCGACACCAGCGGCGCAGGGGTAAAGGCCAAGGTCAAGACACCCACTGGCGAAGTGACCCTGGAAGCGGACGTGGTCCTCAGCGCCGTCGGCATCGCGGCCAATATCGAGAACATCGGGCTGGAAACGCTCGGGGTTAAAACGGACAAGGGCAAGATCACCGTGGACAAGTTCTACCAGACCAATGTTCCCGGCATCTATTCCGTCGGCGACTGCGTCCCCGGCCAGGCCCTGGCGCACGTCTCTACCAAGGAAGCGATCATCTGTGTGGAAAACATTGCCTACACGGAGAAGAAATATGCCCATCAGCCAGAAGGGCTGGATTATAATAACATCCCCGGCTGCACCTATTGCACCCCGGAGATCGCCTCGGTAGGCTTCACCGAAAAACAGGCCCGGGATGCCGGCTATGAGATCAAAGTCGGCAAATTTCCCCTGAGCGCTTCCGGTAAAGCAACAGGCGCCGGCCATACGGAAGGATTCGTGAAAGTCATATTCGACGCCAAATATGGCGAATGGCTTGGCACCCATATGATCGGCTACAATGTCACCGAGATCATCGCGGAGACCGTCCTTGGCCGGAAGCTGGAAACGACCTACCACGAAGTCCTCGACGCCGTCCACCCACATCCGACGATCAGCGAAGCCGTCAAAGATGCCGTGGAAGCGGCCTATGGCGAAGCGATACATCTGTAAAATAAAAAAGCCCCGTTTGGGGCTTTTTTATTTATATTAGATGTATGAACAACAGAGACTCCAGCATCATCTACGGCATCCTCGGCATCTACTCGCTGATGATCAGTTGGCACTACAACCATTCGCTGATCCTGCTGATCATCCACTGGATCTTCTGGCCCGTCTATCTCGTTTACGAGCTGCTGGTCGGCCACCTCTCCCACGACCTGTGGAGGACGATACCGATGTCTTATTTTAAGTAGGCCGATTTTCCTACGCCATACCCATCCTGGAATCTCTGGGTAAATAGATGCAAGAAGGCAGTCCTCTTTACCTATAGGAATGTCAGTCCAATTGTATCAAAATAGTTCGACGATCTATTTCGACTTCCCACCAATTGTCGCTTTCAGGACTGGGCACGCATTCGGAAATGTCGAATCCTCTTGCATACCTGCTTAAAGCTTTTTTACCAAACTTCAGGATCAGTTCATATTTGTCCTGTCCCACAGGACCTATGTAGGCCGACATCACGACTTGCCTTTTGTCATTTACAGTTTTTATTGAATAATCTGCTTCAAAGGGGGGAAGCCCCACGCCGTCGCACCAAAAATGATTGAATGGTTCGCGGCTGGATTTTTCAAATGCTTCGCCAATTCTATATTCAAGGAAGCTACAAAAGTCCTGATCTAACATCCAATAAATAATTTTTTGAATAAAGTTAGGGCCAAGGTTTTCACTGGAGGGTTACTTTCCTACGGCTGTATTATGCCCAGGAACTCATCTGCCGACACAATGCTAATCTGTGGAAATGGAATTCTCTTAGCTTCATTAAAATGAGCATCATTTGTAACCAGGTAATGAGCTCCTCCCGCCACGGCGACATCGAAAAATTTATTATCGTCCGGGTCCGTAGAAATGACATTCCAGGAATAGTAAATGCGTTGGAAAATAATATCCGGAGATTCGACAAATGTTTCTAACACCAGCTCAGCAGCACCCGGAAAAGAGTGTTATTTCAGTATCTCTTCATATTCGTGTAAAATCTCCTGAGAGATAACTAGGTTATACTTGCCCTCGATGAAAGAGCTCCAAATAGGCCTGTACCTGCTTTTTCTTCCTATAGCGACAAGCAAAACATTGGAATCCAAAACCACTCTCATTCAGATTGCTTGGAAGATGGCGAACGAAAATGTCCTTTACTTAGCTTTTCATAGGTTTCTTCTGAAATCTCATTCTCGAGTTCCCACTTGTCGATAGCTTCATCCAATTGTTTAGCAAGCAGTTTGACGGCCAAACGTCTCATTTGCACAAAATCTTCTTCCGGCAACGGTCTTTTGAGCAACCGCAACATCATTACCTGTTGATCATTTAGAGGATTAGCCAAATATTCAGGTGCTGCCATGATGTCTAAGTTTAATTTCATGTAAATATACAAAATAATTTTTCATATAAACCCAAGCGACATCTTTCAAACTATTGAACATCATCCACTTAAGTCACCTCCCCCCGCATCCCGCGCAATCCAGGCTGAAAAAGGTGAACCGTGCCGGTATGTCCCGGGAGCTGTCCACAAAACCTTTTAATGCAAACACCCCCACATAACGGGGCTGCATGGATAGCTCATGAACCGCTATCTCCCGGAAGCTGGTATTCGCCAGGATACCGTCGGAATACAGGATCCTGAACCGGTCCCCCTGTTTCTCGATCCGTAATGCCGGATGTGAAAAACTACTGGCAAGCGCAGGATTGTTCAAAAGGCTATCGATATGCAGCAACGTCACATGCGCGATCTCCTCCGGCTTGCCGGCGGCAAGGGAGCTTATTGCCTGCAGCAGGATAGTCCCCGACCGGGGATATACCCCATTGTAATCATTGTAAGCCAGCGATACCCGCATGCTCCTGCCGGAAAAGCCCGTGTCTTCCAGCAGCAGGATACCCGCCTGCTGCCAGTTCTGCCGGGGGATAAAATCCTGCAGATGCAGCTCAAGCGTAAAACAATCACAGGGGATCCGCCGCAGCAGCAGGTTGCGGATCACGGGCTGCTGCTCCGGATCGGGCCAGTAATCGCCTTTCAGGGTATATAAGGTCAGACAGCCAGGCTGCTCACCACGCCTGTTCCAGTAAGTCGTATCGATAGCCGTCGCCCACCAGCCTCGCGCGGCAAGCGAGTCAGCTCCCAGTGAATGAAAATCATCCCTGAAACCGGGCTTTACCCCGGTACGGAACACCAGCGACCAAACGGCAATCCCCAAAGCCAGCGCGACAAACAGCCCGCCAGCCACCCATCGGCTCCGCCTGCCCCTCGACCGTCGCGGCTCGCTGGCCGAAGTCCCAGGCTCCGATCGGCCGGGCCGATCCCCCTGCCCGTCAACCACCCCCCTCGCCCATGCCTCCTTATACTGATACCAATACGGATAATGTCCCGCCGCCTTCTTCCGCTCCGGCTCCGTCGTATAAGGCGCGCCCAGCACATACCGCGACAAGGTATCCAGGGTCGCCACCGACGGATTCTCCTCCTTTCCGCCAGGAGAAAAGACAAAAAAACTATAGTTCTTGAGACTCTTCCACCCCACGACCAATCCCGTCTCATCGAATACCTTATTATATAAAAGCCGGCTCTCCGTCTCGGTGAGCGGTTCGCTGACCGCATGACCAAAGCATCTCAAGCAGGTTTCCTGAAACAAGGCTTTGAAGGCTCCAAGGTCTAGATCGTTCATACTCACGTGAATTTATACATTTCCGCCAAACTTCCGCCCCAATTCCGCCCGCCCGCCGCCCATCTCCGGACATTCACGCCGAACAAAACCATCTCATCATGAAATACCTGGTACTAGCCGCCTTCCTGCTCCCTATCACCCTGTCCGCCCAAAACCTGCAGCTGCATTACGATCTTCGCCATGCCATCGACCCGGCTCAAAACCCCCATAACTTCCCAACACTCTATTACGAGTATTTCAAAGCCCGCGACTCGGGCCACGCCTTCATCAAGCCCGGCAATTTCCTGCTCAAGACGGAGGCGGACCTCCTCGGCTCCGGCAACAACATCGGCAAGTTCTACCTCCAGGTGTCCCAGTCCTTCCGCTGCTGGAAACCCAAGGTCTTCCTGCAGCTACAGTATAGCGGCGGAGCCGGCATCACGGACCCCAGGCAATACAGCTATTATATCACCAATACCTATTCCGCCGGCGCAGAGATACCCTTTGGCTGGAAGGGCGCCTGGTTCAGCAGCATCCTCGACTACAAATATGTCGCCTACAACCGCCCTACCCACGACTTCCTGTATACCTTCTATTGGTGGAAGGGTCTCCTACACTACAAGTTGGAGCTGGCCGGCGACTTCTCCTGCTGGACAGAGAACAAAGACCATGGGGACGAAGCTACAGCCGGCCAAAAGGGCAAACGCTTCTTCTTCTTTGCCGAACCCCAGGTCTGGTATAACCTCAACCATACGCTGGCGCTGGGGTCCAAGCTCAATTGCTATTATCATATTAATACTACGGACAATATCTTCCAGGCTTACCCGACCCTGGCTTTAAGGGTAAAATTGTGATGACCGGCCTCCACAACGACCGTTAAAAGAATATTTTTACCGCCGCATAGGGGTAAGACGCCAGTTGGTTGTCGTATACTAAAAGAGGATTTGATAACGACCGCCACCAGCAAAGCCATCACTCAACAGCTAACTATGGAATGGGACGACTCCCGCACCATCCGGTCGCTCAAAGACCGGGACGAGCACACATTCGGCCAGTTGTTTAAAGCCCATTTTAAACAGCTGCGCAACTATTCTTTCTCTTTCGTACAGGAACAGGCGTTGGCGGAGGATATCGTCCAAACCGTCTTCTTCAAGCTTTGGGAACGAATAGAGGTCCTGAATTTTTCCGACTCCGTCGCCGCCTATTTGTACCGGGCCGTCTACAACGAGAGTCTGAATGCTCTCAAGCATAGCAAGGTCAGGCGGGTTCATCGATCCTGGTTAAACCGACACATGAAAGATCATTCCGACTCCGCAAACAAAAAGGTGCAGCTCGACGAGCTGGAACGGCAGCTGCGGGCCGCCATCGGCGAGCTCCCGGAACAATGCCGGACCATCTTCCAGCTCAGCCGTTATGAGGAGCTTCGCTACCGCGAGATCGGCTCACGTCTCGGCATCTCTGTAAAAACAGTGGAGAACCAGATGGGCAAGGCCTTGAAAATTCTCCGCAGCAGGCTCGTAGACTTCCTGCCATTATTGGTCCTGTATTTCCTAAATCTTTAAATCCGTCGACTTGAACCAAAATCACCATACAACCTTAGAAGACCTGCTGGTCAAATACCTCCTCCGGGAAGCCGGACCGGAAGAGACCCGCACGGTCGAACAATGGCTGGCCGCAGACCCCGTCAACCAACAATACTATGACCAGATCCGCCTCATCTGGGAAAAAAGCCTCCGCCTTACCCCCCGTGGCGGCCTCCCCGACATCGAAGGCGAAGAAGAGCAGGCCTGGCAAACCTTAAGACAAAAGATGCGGAAACCCGCCCGCCGCACCCCCGTGCGCACTCTCCGCTGGGCCGCCTCGGTAGCAGCCGCCGCTGTCCTGCTTTTCTGCTTTTTCTGGTGGCCGCACCCTGCGGGTACAACCTGGCAAACCACGGCGTCAACCGACCACGTCCGCATCGATACGCTGGCGGACGGATCTGTCGTCACCCTGAACAAACATTCCAGCTTCTCCCGGCCATCGACTTTCAATACCAAAGACCGGACCGTGACGATGACAGGAGAAGCCTTCTTCAAGATCGCCCCCGATAAGGACCGTCCATTCCATATCCAAACCAACGGCATCGCCATCACCGTCCTTGGCACCTCCTTCAACGTCCGTACGGAAAACGGAAAGACCATTATCCTCGTAGAGAGCGGACTCATCGAAGTTAAAAATCATCAAAACAGCATCCATATAGGAGCCGGCGAAACGATCACGCTTGATAAGGACGATGCGGCGCTGCAAACACAACCCGCCGGAGCCAACCTGTACAAATACTACCAACCGCGGGACTTCATTTGCCGTGACACCCCGCTCGGCGACCTCGTCGATGCGCTCAACCGGTCTTATGGCGATTCCATTGAGATCACCGATCCCGCGATAAGAAAATTGCCGATTACCACTACCTTTCACAACGAATCCCTGACAAACATCCTCCAGGTGATCGGCGCCACCCTGGATATCCGGGCGCATCGTACCGGGGACCACTATTCGCTGGAAAAGAAATAATCGTACACCTATGCGCAAACATCCGCTGGCCTTCCTGCTTATCCTGACGATCATCGGCTCCGCCGCCGCACAGCCGAGCATCCTCACTACTCCGGTGACCATCGAATGCAGCCAGCAGCCTCTCGGCCGCGTGCTGGACAGGATCGCGGCTACGGGAAAGTTTTACTTCTCTTATTCGGGCAACCTCTTTAACAAGGACTCCCTGGTGTCTATACCTCGGCAAACAAAACCCGTAGGTCAGCTCCTGGAGCTGCTGTTCCACGACCATCTGCAATTCCTCGAAGAAGGCCGCTATCTCATCCTGCTCCCCGCCAGGAACAAGGCGGCGGAAGAAGTCCCGGAAGACCGGCGCTACGTCGTCAGCGGCACCATCTTCGACGAACATACGGGCTATGCGCTGGGCAATGTGAGCATTTACGACCCGGCGACGCTCTCGGCTACGATGAGCAAAAAAGACGGCAGGTTCAGCGTCCGCATAAAAAATAAAGGCGAACCCATCATCCTCGCCGTGAGTAAGCAATTGTATATCGATACGATCATCCAGATCCGGCAGCCCGCCGGCCGCGACCTGACCATCACCATCTCCCCCGACGCCTTCCCACCGAAGGCGCTTCTGCTTTCACCCCGGCAATACGAACAGAACGATTCCATCCACATCGAATGGCAGGATGATTCACTGGACGCCACAGGCAAAAAGAACCTCGTGCCCGGTGTCGAAACCACGGGCTTCGGCCGGTTTGTGCTCTCGTCCCGGCTGCGCATGCAGTCTATCAACCTGAAAAAATGGTTCGTCACAAGACCCGTACAAATCTCCCTCGTCCCCGGACTGAGCACCAACGGCGCTCTCAACTCCCAGGTCACGAATAATTTTTCGGCCAACCTCGTCGGCGGCTACTCCGCGGGTCTTAAAGGCGTGGAGCTGGGCGGCGTATTTAATATCGAAAGAAAAGGCGTATCAGGCGTCCAGGCG
>JAMFRX010000262.1 GCA_026224995.1 Puia dinghuensis | reverse complement strand
TGCCCGTCAGGCTCACGCTATTGGTAGGCAAGGTAATGGTCTGATCCGACCCCGCATTTGCCGAAGGCGGACCCGGTACAACCGGCGCAGGATTCACGATCACCTGCACCGTAGCCGTAGCCGTCACCCCGGAATTATCTTTCACCGTCAGCTGAAATTTATATACACCTGCCACAAGACTGCCAACCGTAGTCGTCGCCGCACTGGCCGATCCGATGGCCGCCGTCGAAGGGCCGCTCACCTGCGTCCAGGCATACGAGACGATCGTGCCATTGGTCTCGGTGCCGCTGCCCGTGAGGCTGGCGCTATTCACCGGCAGCGTAATGGTCTGATCCGACCCAGCATTCGCCGAAGGCGGACCCGGCACAACTACCGCAGGCTTCACGATCACCTGCATCGTCGCCGTAGCCGTCACCCCAGAATTATCTTTCACCGTCAGCTGGAATGTATACGTACCCTGCACAAGGCCGCCCGCTGTCGTCGTCGCCAGACCGGCGGACCCAAAGGTCGCCGTGGCAGGACCGCTCAGTTGCATCCATGCATAGGAGACAATGGTGCCATTGGTCTCGGAGCCGCTGCCCGTCAACGTAACACTATTGGTAGGTAAGGTAATGGTCTGGTTGGGGCCCGCACTGGCCGTAGGGGCCGACGGCATCCCGGAATTTTCCTGTACAGCCCCGACATCCACTCCCGTATTCCGCGCAAAGGCGGCCCGGCCGGTAGTCGGCACCGGCTGCCCGTAAAAGTCTGTCTTCAACCACGCCGGCACACTCACGCCATTATTGTAAAGCAAGCCGTTCAATTTCGGGTAGAAATGGACCGCATCGGCCAAACCAGAAGTCGCCAAAGTCATCTGCTGGAAAAACTGATTGCCCGAAGTATCGTAAAAAGCCGTTATGCCACTGGGTCTTGTCAGCAACGCCACACAGGCCTGCGAACTACACATGGTACCCACCGTATCGCTGGGTGGTCCCACTTCTATGTTGTTGTGCATCTCGAGGGTATCCGAGGTATAGGCTACTTCGTACCAGTCATACACAGATACGTTGTACGGCTGGTCATTCGCGCCAGTGCCACCCCGGTACATCGTATTGTTCCAGACCCTGGCGGACCGCATGGGCTGATAGTAAGAAAGACCACTAAAGCCAATCGTATCTTTCTGATCCTCGATCATGGGATATTTGCGGCCGCTGTCCAGGATATTGCCCCAGAAACGGCTCACCCCGTCATAGGTCGGATCCCAGGTCTTGAACAACGAGTTCATACCCGGCACCGATCCCTGGCTGATCGCCCTGACGCAATTGGAGAAATTGGATTTAAAAATATTATGGTAGATATCGAACAACGAACCCTGCATGAAAAGAGCGCCGGCATGTCCCTGCGGAACAGCCACTACACCCAGGTTGGAGAACGTGTTGTCGTGTATCTTGATCATATAAGCTTGCTGAGCATGGATAAAACATGCCGGACCCGAGCCCGCAGGGGAAGGAGCATAATTGAAGTAGGAACTGTCGATCTCCGTCTTGACCCATACCTGGTTCTTTTGAAAACCTCCGATCCACATGGTAACCAGCCCTCCATAAGTCGTATTGCCAATCGAGTCGAAAACGCACTGGTGAAACCAGATATCATAGTTACAGTTGGTCGTATCGTTATTGCCGGTAAAATTGGGCAGGCCGGTCGAGATTGGTCCACTGCCCCAAAGCCCGGGTATATTCTGCAGGGTGTCCTTGAGGAATTTGATATGATGCAGATACCCCGTCGCCGTCACGGAAGTGAACAGCGGATCGGTATGATCATACATCTTCAACCCTTCGATCACCAGATTGTTACTGGCATCGATGCTGTTGAGGAACATATTGCCGCTGGGATTAGGCTGAATATACCCCCCGCGGAAGATCAGGTTGATCCGGTTACTATCCAGTGTGGAATACTTCCAGGGCGTAGAGCTGGAGAGCTTGATCACCAGGCTGCGGTAGCCTCCCTGCGGCTTACAATGATCGATATAGATCGTATCGCAGGGATGGATATTCGGATAGTTGGCGTTCGTCAACGCAAGATTGATATTCGTGCTGTCCCAGTAATACACGGAACAAGGAGAAGGTGGCGGAGGTATGACAACAGCGGCATTGACGACCACCTGTACGGTCGCACTGGCCGAATTACCCAGGGCGTCGGTTGCCGTTAACTTAAGCACCCAGGTGCCGACGGAAAGACCAGTCACCGAAGTGACAGCAGACGTGGGGGCCGTAATGGCGGCAGAACCGCCGCTCACCACACTCCACTGATAAGAAGCGATCGAGCTCGTGCTGGAAGTAGCGCTCCCATTCAGCGTCACACTGCTCGTCGGCATCGTAATGCCTTGATTGGACCCTGCGTTCACAACAGGCATCGACACCGCCGCGGCATTCACGACCACCTGCACCGTAGAACTGTTGGTATTACCGGCATTATCGGTCGCAACCAGCTTAAAGACATAGGTTCCGGCTGCCAGACCACTAATCGTCGTACTGGCCGAAGCGGAAGACGCAATAGTCGCAGCGCCGCCGCTGACCTCGGTCCAGCCATAGGAAGCGATAGACCCGCCATTGTTCGCCGTAGCGCTGCCGCTAATCGTCAGGCTGTTCGTCGGTAGTGTAATGGACTGGTTCGTCCCCGCGCTCACCGTAGGCGGCGTTGCGGCAGGAGCGCCGGATCCTACCAGCGACGTATCACCTTGCCGCATCATCCATTGATAAACGTTCTCAGGGGCAACATAGTTCCCCATCGAATTCGTTCCCGCCTGGGACGGTGCATTGTTGGGCCCCAGCGTACCCACCGAGGTCCAGTTAGTAGCGGAAGGATCATACATCGAGTTCCAGCAGCAATGCGCCCCGCCGCCGAGGTTCTCATACGAGAAATATGCAGAGTTGGGGACCGTATTGTTCATAGCGGCAGCATAATGCCAGCCGTCCCGGAAATTATCGGAGCCGCTGCCTTCCAGATAAAAATACCTGCCGCCATACTGGGACACCCAGGTCTTATAATAAGATGTATCACACCACTGAGCGCTGCAGGTGGTGGGAGTGGTAG
>JAMFRX010000261.1 GCA_026224995.1 Puia dinghuensis | reverse complement strand
GATGCGATCTACAAGCAGGGCTATTGCAATTATCAGCAGCAGAACTATACGGCGGCATTGCCCTTTTATTCGCGCGCAATGGCTTTGCGCCTGGATACGGGCGTCAATACCTTTTCCATCGAAATGGGGGTCATCTATCTCAACACCGGCAAATTGGATTCTGCTGCCGTATTCTACCGGCAAGCCTATCAGAAAGACAGCACCAACGGCTATGCGTCGTATGGCATGGGTGCTGCCCTGGCCCTGGCGGGTAAGACAGACGAGTCGTTCGCCTGGTTCGAACGATCCTTTCAGACGAAGACGCCCAGCTATAGCGAGATCAAGCGCGACAAGCTGTTAGCGGATATGCGAAACAATAAAAAATTTAAGGAACTGCTGAAAAAATATTATTGACGATGCAGGTGACCCAAATTTATTATCTCCATGAGATAGGCTCTAAGAAGAACCAGGAAGATTATCTCTGGCCCGTACCGGGGGCGGCTTCTGCCGAGGACCGGATCTTCATCGTCTGCGACGGCGTTGGCGGATCGGACAGCGGCGAGGTAGCCAGCAGGATCGTTGCGGAGTCGGTGGGGACTTCGTTGCTGCGGACATCCCCGGCCGACGTACGGCTGGAGCTTGTGAACAACTTCCTGGAAGGTGCGCGGCGTAAGTTAGTAGAATATGGCGCATCCAGGGGGCTAAGCACCGACATGGCGACCACCTTCACGCTGCTGCAGCTGATCGGCGACAGGGCCTTTATCGCCTGGGTCGGGGACAGCCGGGTCTACCATCTCCGGGGCAGCGAGGTGCTGTACCGGACGACGGATCATTCGCTGGTATTCTCTTTGATCAGGAATGGGGAGCTGACGGAGGAAGAAGCGCATGATCATCCGCAGAAGAACCTGCTGCTGAAGGCGGTGCGGGCCGACGATACGAAGCCCGAGGCGGATGGCCATTGGATAGAAGACGTTCGCGAAGGGGATTACTTTATGCTGTGTACGGATGGGCTGCTGGAGAATATCACCGAGCCCGACCTGCTGTTCCTGTTGAGACAGAATGATGAGGGGACGATAGATGTCGTCAAGGGGTTTCAGCAGTTTTGTTATGAGAAGACGAGGGATAATTATTCTATGTATTTGCTAAAGGTGGGGAAGGAGGAGGAGGGCGAGCCGGCGGACGATGCCGTGGCTTCGGCGGCCAGCGGTTCGGGGGTAGCAGCTGATGAGTCGGGGACTGGTCTTTCGGCGGCCATTGATCCGGCGGCCTTTGATTCAGCCGTCATCCAGGAAGAAGACGACGCGCCGGTGGTCAAACGGAAGACCCGCAAGCTGGTTGGCTGGCTGGTTTTCTTGTTGTTGGTATTGGTCGCCGCCGCGGCATTTATCATCAAGGAAAATTATTTTTCGCCGGTGAAGCAGGTGCAGATACTAATTCCTACTGTCCGGGCAAAGGACTCTTCGGATCAGGCGGATTCGATGTTAAGAGACTCGGCAGGATTAACGGGCGGCGAGCACGGGAAGCCGCCGGTTCGTCGTGATACCGCCGTGAAGAACGTAGACTCGATACGGCTGGCGATGAGACGTAGCGTTGATTCCTTGCGGGCGGTGGCGCTCGTGAAGCGAAAGGATTCTATGACTATACGACAAGTGAAGTACCATGATTCCCTAACGGCGCCTGTTCAGACTATCATTCCGAAGGCTCATAAAGATTCGACGGCGCATACTATACAGCCTTAAAAAGAAATTACCATGTTACTATTCAACCGATACGAGTACCAGCCCTCCACCGATCTTATCGGGAAGGGCGAGCTGTCCAGGGTCTACAAGGCCATGGACAAAGAGTTGTCGACGCCCGTTGCCGTCAAGGTCTATCGGGGCAACGGCCAGATAGAGAAGATCGGGGTAATCGACACCGGTAAAGTTTTGGCTTTGGAGCACCCTCATCTATGCCGCTATCTGCATATCGAAGACATTGAAAGGGAAGGCGCCTTTGGCGAGCCGGAGAAGATGCAGATCTGCATCCAGGAGCTGGTGGTGGGAGGAGATCTGGCGGCATTCTATAAGCAGCAGCCGAACCTTTCTCTGCTGGCGCAAGTGGTGTCTGGATTGATAGAGGGCCTTGACTATCTGCATGGGCAGGGCGTCATCCACCGGCGGGTGAAGTCCAGTAATCTCCTGGTCGATGAGGGGAGTGTGGGGAAGGTCGTGGATTTCGGTGTAGGAGCAGGGCAGGCCGCGGACCCGGGCGGGAAGGATGCGAACTTCTCTGCGGTAGTGGTGGCGGTTCCGCATATGGCGCCGGAGCAGTTCAATGCACGTAAATATGGTATCGACGGCAAGGTCTCCTATAATATCGACTTCTGGTCGCTGGGCATCACGCTTTATGAAGTTCTTACCGGAGAGACGCTATTCCGCAACAGTCCGGAGGACTCGAGAGAGCTTGTCATCAGGAATATACTCGACCCCGAGCCGCCGGAGAAGCTGAGCCGGCTGCCGCGTCCTTTTGACCGGCTGGTGGCCAGATGTGTGGTGAAGCAGGCGGATCAGCGGGTGCAGACGGCGGCGGAGCTGCTGGAGATATTGGCGGAGGGAGAGGGGGATACAGTGCAGCTGGAGAAGGCTGAGCCGGTGAGGGGCGATGATACGCAGGTGCTGCCAACACGGACAAGTGATGACACACAGGTGCTGCCAAGGAAGGTTGTCAGCGATGACACGCAGGTACTGCCTTCGGCCAAGAAAAAGCCGATGGTGTCGGATGATACGCAGGTATTGCCTGCGCGGACAAGCGATGACACACAGGTACTGCCCGCGCGCTCGAGTGACGATACGCAGGTACTGCCCGCCCGGTCGAGTGACGATACACAGGTGTTGCCTTCGCGGACAAGTGATGATACACAGGTGTTGCCGGCGCGGAGCGAAGTGCCGCCCACACCACCACCCCCGCCGCCGCCACCGCCTCCTCCACCCATGCGCACCGAGGAAATGCATTCCTTGTTCAACCGTTACGACTACAATCCAAAAACTGGGCTTATCGGCAAAGGTGGATTTTCACGGGTTTACAAGGCCTATGACAAGAAGCTGAATCGCTGGGTCGCGCTGAAGATCTATAAGACCGGGGAGTTCCTGGACCGCTATAGCCCCATCGCTGAGATCCGGCGCGTCATCAACCTGGACCATCCGAATATCTGCAGGTATCTGGACATCGAAGAGATAGAGAAAGAGAACGGCTTCGGAGAAAAGGAGATCACGCAGATCTGCGTCATGGAGCTGCTGGATGGCGGCAACCTGCTGGAATATTATACCGCGCATCCTACGGAGCAGGTGCTGAGGAAGCTGGTGAATGATGTACTGAATGGACTGGCCTATCTGCACAAGAATGGCATCATCCATCGCGACATCAAGCCCGCCAATATCCTAATCCGGGAGACCTATGACGGGCCTGTAGCCAAGATCACCGACTTCGGCATCAGCAAGCT
>JAMFRX010000260.1 GCA_026224995.1 Puia dinghuensis | reverse complement strand
GGGGGTGTATTGAAGCTGTCGCTGCTGGTATTCGGGATCGTGCCTTTCTTTACCACCTCGTTCCTGTCGGTGATCATGCGCATCCCTGCACAGGAGTATGAGCTTTGCCAGACGCTGGGCTTTAGCCGCTGGCAGACCCTTTATGAGGTGATCGTCGTTGGCAAGGCGGACCAGGTATTCGAGATCGTGCGGCAGAATTTCGCCATTGCCTGGATGATGATCACTATGGTAGAGGGCTTAAACATGAGCGAAGGCGGTATCGGGGCGCTGTTGATCAAATACAATAAGTACAACGATCTTCCGCACGTGCTGGCCTTACAGGTAGTGATCTTCGGCATCGGGCTTTGTTTCGACTATTTACTGGGGTCGATGAGGCGTTGGCTGTTCCCTTATACTAAACTTTAAATAAACGTGCGATGACAACATATAGTAAAAAAGAAGTCTTGCTGCAGGCTGAGGCCGTTTCGCTTTCTTATGGCAGCAAGTGCATCCTGCGGGAGATCAATTTCAGCATCCGGGATATTGTGAGGCCGGGGCTGCAGCAGGGGCAGGTGGTGTCTCTCATAGGGCGGAGCGGTATCGGGAAGACGCAGCTGTTCAGGGTGCTGTCCGGGCTGCAGAAACCCAGCTCCGGCCGGATCGCCATCCGGGAGAGAAGGCCTGCGGAGACCGGAAAGGGCGTCATAGAAGTGTGGCAGGAACGGACGGTAGAGCCCGGGGATATGGGTGTCATCTTTCAGAACTATTACCAGTTCGGGTGGCGGACCGTAAGGCAGTCGCTGCTTCTGGCGGCGAAACAGAATAAGGCTTTAGCCGGAATAGAGGAGGAGGCGATACGGGAATATGCGGGCCGGTTCGACATTGCCGATACCATGCACCATTATCCGGCACAGCTATCCGGCGGGCAGCAGCAGAGGGTAAGCATCATCCAGCAGCTGCTGAAAGGCGCCGATTTCCTGTTGCTGGACGAGCCTTTTTCCGGTCTGGATATCTGTGTCCTGGACAAGGTCACAGAGCTGCTGCTGCAGGTGTCTTTGTCGGATGAGCTCAAAACGCTGATCATCGTGTCGCATGATATTCCTACGGCAGTGGCCATCTCCGATACGGTATTCATATTGGGCAGGGAGGCTGGCAAGGAAGGATCTACGATAGTGCGGGAGATCGACCTGATGGAGCGGGGGCTGGCCTGGCGGCAGGATGTGCGGCAGGATAAGGTTTTTTCGGAGACGCTGGCGGAGATCAAGACATGCTTGTGATAAGGGCGCGGATGCCTGTCCAGGCGATCTGCATGCCGATGCAGAAGACGAGGAAGGCGCTCAGTCGGTTGACGATCTGTTCGCCGCGGGGCCCCAGGCGGTGGATGAGGCGGGCGGTATTGGCATAGCAGATATAGATGAGGATACAGATGAGGACGATGGCGATAAAGAGGGCGCCCAGATTCAGGATATGTGTTAGGAAGTTCTGTTCTGCTTCGTGGGCGCCCAGCGTCAGGATCACGCTGATGGTGCCTGCGCCGGTGGTCATGGGAAAGGCTATGGGATAGAACAGAATATTGTCGATATCACTGGGGCGGCGGTCGGGGCGGGCGGTCTCTTTTTCGCCTTTTACCTGGTCGTCGGAGATCAGCAGCTGCCAGCCCATGCGGCAGATCATGAGTCCTCCCGCCAGCTGGACGATGGGAATGGAGATGCCGAAGAGCTTGAGTATCCAGCTGCCGATGAGGGCGGATACGGTGCAGATGGCCAGGCAATAGAGGGCCACTTTTTTGGCCGTGCGTTTCCTTTCCTGGAAGCTGAGGTCGCCCAGCAGGGGGTCGACAATAAAGGCCGAGCCGATGGGGTTGACTACCGGGAAAAGGGAGAGGAATCCGATAAATACCGTGTTAAGGAATGGTAGGTCGAATCGCATAAACAATATTACGCTAAATTGTGGCTCTCAACGTCAACTATGAAGAGGTGTCTTCTTTTTCTGCTGCTGGCCGGTGTGTTGCCGGCCTGTAAATCTTATAACCCGAATACTCCGCATGTGATCATCCGGACCTCCGCAGGCGATATCGAGGTCGAGCTATACCCTAAGCAGGCGCCTAAGACCGCGGGCGCCTTCCTGTCCTATATCGATTCCGGGTTCTATAAGAAGGGCTCTTTCTACAGGGTGCTTAATGACGACAACCAGGTAACGGGCGCGGGCATCTCCCGGCTCATACAGGGAGGCATCTGGAAAACGAACCATAGCCGGGCCATTGCGTTGCCGGGGGTGCAGCACGAAACGACCAGGGAGACGCATATCCTGCATACCAATGGGACGATATCCATGGCCAGGGGTGAGCCGGGCACGGCCACCACGGAATTCTTTATCTGCGTGGGCGATCAGCCGGGTTTTGATTTTGGGGGTGAGAATAATCCGGACGGGCAGGGATATGCTGCTTTTGGGAAGGTGGTCAGCGGGATGGACATCGTGAAGGCAATCTACGAAGGGCCCGAGAACAACCAGTCTTTTACGCCGCCCATCCCGATCCTTGGCATCTCCAGGAAATAAGGTTTGACACGTTAAAAAAAATTCATTTTTTGTCCGGGCCGGCTCCTGTCGTTCGTCATATGCTGGCAATGGCTTTTTTCATCCTCAAAAAACATCAACATGAAAGATTTTATGTTCATCTTCCGTGGTCCCTCACCTGAAGACCTGAATTATACTCCCGAGCAGTATCAGGCCGCCATGCAAAAATGGTTTGGCTGGATAGGCGAGCTAAGCGCCAAAGGCCGTTATGTGGGGGGTGATCCTTTGGTAAGAGAGGGTAAGACGATCCAGGGTAAGAAACCGGTAGTTACCGACGGGCCTTTTGCGGAAGGGAAAGAGCTGCTGGGCGGATATATCATCATCAAGGCGGAATCTCTGCAGGAAGCCACCGAGATGGCATTTGGCTTCCCCGACTTCGAGGTAGAGGGTTCCGTGGAGGTGCGTGAGATCATGAAAATGACCATGCCTTGATGAGCGATGCAGACAAACCGTCCCCCCAGCAGCTGGTCGATCATCTTTTCCGGCACGAAGCGGGAAAGATGATCGCCGTGCTGACGCGGATCTTCGGCATCCACAACCTGGAGCTCGTGGAGGATACGGTTCAGGAGACCTTTCTCAAGGCGTTGCAGGTGTGGAAGTACAAGGCTCTGCCGGACAACCCGTCAGCCTGGCTGATGCAGGTTGCGCGGAACCGGACCATCGACCTGATCCGGCGTCAGCAGAAGCAGACGAATATCTCCGACGAGCTCTCCATGCGGCTGCAGTCGGATGCGGAGCTGGCTATCGAGCAGCTCTTTCTCGATACGGAGATAGCGGACAGCCAGCTGCGGATGATCTTCACCTGCTGCCATCCGGCGTTGAGCCCGGAGGACCAGGTGGCCCTGACGCTGAAGACGGTGTCTGGCTTCGGCGTGCAGGAGATAGCCCGGGCGCTGGTCTCCAACGAAGCCGCCATACAGAAAAGGATCTACCGGGCTAAGGAATATATCCGCGAGCACCAGATCCAGTTTGAGATACCCTCTGGCCTGGCGCTCAGCGACAGGCTGGAGACGGTATATACCGTACTATATCTTTTGTTCAACGAGGGATACAATTCGATGAAGGCCGACGAGCTGATCAGGCATGATCTGTGCGCGGAGGCGATGCGGCTTTGCAAGCTGCTGACGGAGCATAAGGTATGTGCGCAGCCCAGCTGTTTTGCGCTGCTGGCGCTGATGTGCTTTCAGGCTTCGAGGTTCGACAGCCGTTTAGGGGAGGACAATACGATCATCCTGCTTCAGCAACAGGACCGCGGCAAGTGGGACCGGGAGCTGATCGCATTGGGATACCAGTTCCTGAGCCAGAGCTCTACCGGAAGCTATCTGTCGGTATACCACATAGAGTCGGCCATTGCCGCGGAGCATTGCCTTGCGCCTGACTTCGAGTCGACGAACTGGAATACTCTTCTCCGGCTTTATGATCTCCTGCTTATCCGAAAGCCCATTCCTATCGTCCAGCTGAACCGGGCCGTCATCCTGGCACAGACGGCAGGCGTTGCAACGGCCATCGATACCATCCTGGATATCCCCGGGATCCTTGAATTGCTGGATCGGCATTACATCTATGCGGCGGTGTTAGGTGAGCTTTATAGGCGTGCAGGCAATGCTGCTGAATCCCGCCGGCTGCTGGAAAAAGCTTATACGCTGACGCCTTCTCTGGCCGAGAAGCGGCTTTTGCAGGAGAAGCTCGCGGCTATTGCATGATCTTCCCTTTCATTCTTTCCAGGAATGCGGCCCTATAGGTATCTCCGAGCAGGATGCCTTCCTGCACCCGGCGCAAGACCACGGTATTCCCTTCGATGGCGACGATCTTTTCCACGGCGATGATGTAGGAGCGGTGGATACGCATGAAAAAACGGGCCGGAAGCCGGTCTTCAAGGTCTTTCATATTAAGCAGGGCCATAGTCTTTATGCCGTCGTGATGTATGGCTACATAATTCCTTTCGCCTTCGATGTAGTCGATGTCCCGGAAATTGATCTTGAGCATTTTTCCCTTGAGCTCTGTTTTTACGAAAAAATAGTCGTCGGCGTCTGCGGTGTCGGCCGGCTCTTTTGTTGCGGGCGCGGGCAGGGATTGCTGAACGCGTTGCACGGCCCTAAGGAAGCGGGGAAAGGGTACTGGCTTGAGCAGGTAGTCGGCTACTTCCAGCTCGAAGCCTTCCGTGACGAATTCGCTATAGGCTGTAGTGAGGATGATCTTTATACTAGATGGCATCGTTCGGATGAGCTGGAGGCCTGAGATCCCGGGCATCTGGATGTCGAGGAACAGCAGGTCGGGTGGTGTTGCGTTCAGGTGGTTCAATGCGTCGAGGGGATTGGTAAAGGAGGCCAGCAGCTGCAGGGAAGGGATCTGCCTGACATAATGTTCGAGCACGTCAATTGCATGCTGTTCGTCGTCGATGATGATACAGGTCATATTACAGCTTTATGGTGAGGTCGACGGTATAGAGCTCCCGTTGGTCCTTAATATACAAAGAATAGTTTTCCCCGTAGGCCAGCTCCAGGCGTTTGCGGGTATTATCCAGACCGATGCCCGTTGATAGCTCTTTCGGGCCGGTTTTTTTCTTATTGCTGCAGACAAAACGCAGCTGTCCCTTGTCGTCGACATCAAGGGTTATCTTAACAGGGCTGTCCGGGCTCTTGAGCTCACCGTGCTTGAAGGCGTTCTCCACCAGCGTGATCAGCACGAAGGGCAGGATGCGCTGTCCGTCGAGGTTGCCGGTGAGGGTAATCTGGACCTGCAGGGTGTTGTCGAAGCGGAGCTGCTGCATGCGAATGATATTGTGTACATGGTCGATCTCATGGGTGAGGAGCACCTTTCCGTCCCAGTCCTCGTGGTTGTCGAGAGAATAGCGCATGATCTCCGAGAGGGTAAGGATACCTTCTGAAAGCTCTTTGGAATGGGGCAGGGACCGGGCATAGAGGAAGTTAAGCGTATTGTGCAGAAAATGCGGATTGATCTGGGCCTTGAGGAAGAGGTAGTCGGCCTGCATTTTCTCTTTTTCCAGCCGGAAGGTGCGTTGCTCCAGCAGCTTTTGGTTGATGGCCTGGCCTTTTTTTTCGTCGAGCTGGCGGTTGACTGCCGCGATGGTCAGGGCCAACCCGGTATGGAACAGGCAAGAGAAGCTATAGGAGAAGATCTTCAGGCTGATGTCCACCCCCAGCCTAATGCTTACGTTTTTGAAGAGCAGATCGTAGAGAAAGCTATACAACAAGCAAACCAGGGCGAAGATTAGTGCGATCAACACGTATCGCTGCCAGGGCGCCTGTCGCGCCATCAACCGATAGAAGCTGTTCAGGGAAAAATAGTAGAACACGCATTGGAAGGCCATGCCGATAGTCGTGCCCAGGAGGTATTCGCGCGTATGGAAGAGCACGGCCAAATTTGTCTGCTGGTTGGGCATCTTCACATAATAGACCACGAGAAGCATCACCGCGACAAAAAAGGTATTGATCCCGATGAGACATAGGCTGGTCTTCCAAAAAGAAAAGCGGTTCTTTTTCTGCATGTATGCTCAGTCTATACCTGAAAATATGTCTCCAGCTCCTGCAGGGTATCGGCGGTGGTATCTATGTCTTTGATGATCCTTCCTCTTTCCATCAGCAGGATACGATGGCAGACGTCGGTGACGTGGTTGAGGTCGTGGCTGCTGACGAGGACGATCATCTTCTTCCGGATGGCGAGCTCTTTCAACATTTTTACCAGGCGCATCTGGGAGGACGGGTCCAGGTTGGCGAAAGGTTCGTCCAGCACCAGTACTTCCGGCTTCTGCAGCAGGCAGGCGGCAATGCCTACTTTGAACTGATTTCCTTTGGACAGGTCGCGGATAAATTTACCGCTTTTCAGGATGCTGCCGTCGAAGAAGGCTTCGAAGCCGGCGAGGAATTCGTCGACATCGGCCTTGGAAAGGTGGTGCAGCTTGCCGATGAAGTAGAAATATTCTTCCGGCGTGAGATAATGGATGAGGAAGCCCTCGTCCAGGTAGGCTGCGGTATAGCTTTTCCAGTCTTCGGTAACGGCTACATTGTGCTGCCGGGAGAGGATCTCGCCCTTATCGGCGCGGACCAGGTCGAGCAGCAGCCTGAACAGGGTAGTCTTTCCCGCTCCGTTGTTGCCTACGAGGCCGATGAGCTCACCTTCCCTGAATTCGAGGGAGGGGATGTTGACGACGGCGACGTTGCGATAGGACTTTACGATATTATTGATGGTTATCATAATTTTATTTTTCTCTGAATCCTTGCAGGATGAGATGTTTGCGTTTATAAAACTGTTTAGTCAGAAATTCGATCCACCAGCCGCGGAACAGGAAGCTGATCAACCCAACGATACCGAGAGCGGCGATCCCGGCCCAGGGGTAGCCGGAAAAAAAGAAGGGGAGGAAAATGGCAAAGGGGATCAGCATGGCAGCGAGCGCATACAGCCAGGTGGAGGCGCCGATACCCTGGTAGTTGAAGGTGGCCGATTTGGTGAGATCGAGTCCTTTGTAGCTGTAGGTAGCGAACCAGAGTGTCAGCATGCTGTTGAGACCGAGGTTATAGAGCCAGGCGGCCATCTGGATCGGCAGGATGCGCCAGTCGATGAACCCATATAGGGAGGTGACGACGAAGGCGATGGTGCTGGCCGAGGAGAAGAGGAAGAGCTTTCCTTTGATGTATTCGGCTACCGGCAAGTTGGAGGTCAGCAGGCCGTCGAAGCTGCTGCTCTGCCAGGCGAAGGCGAACTGGCCGTAATTGATGATGAACAAACCTGTCATAAATATGGCGGGGAAGAGCAGCATCGCAAACTTGAAAGGCACCAGGTATATCGGGCGATAGAATATTAGCCCGTATACAAGGAAGATCAGGGAAATGGAAGCCACCGATCGGGGCCGTTTATTTCTAAGGATCAGCTTTATATCCAATCCTATG
Source organism: Puia dinghuensis (assembly GCA_026224995.1). Classification (GTDB taxonomy): domain Bacteria; phylum Bacteroidota; class Bacteroidia; order Chitinophagales; family Chitinophagaceae; genus Puia; species Puia dinghuensis_A. The sequence goes on along the minus strand of JAMFRX010000260.1, from coordinate 12,513 downwards.
AGCTCGCCCGCCATTCCCCACTGTTGCAGCCAGGTATATTCGGCAGATCGTTTGTTCCCGTCCTTTTTGGAGAGCTCTTCCAGGTAGAGGTTATTCAGCAGGAAACGCCGGTTGTTCAGGAAGGTAAGCGCCGCCAGTAGCAGTGGCACCAGGACCAGCCAGGGTTTCCCGAGCATATTCATGAACAGGAAGGCTGAAAAGGCGCTGGCGGAGAGGAGATGAAAATAGTCCAGCGCGGCGAAGGCAGCGACCGCGACCACGAATCCGACCAGCCACCAGGTATTGAGATAAGCCTTACGGATCACGTAGAGCATACCAAAGTGGTTGAAGCAGGTGAGCAATAAGATGCTGAGCGTAAAAGCTGTAGCTGCTGCGGCCCCGTAGGCGGGCGTGATATTGGTAAAGATGAAGGGCAGGAAGATGAACAGGGGCAGGAGGTTTAGAAAGTGGAACAGGCTCCGCGCGTTCAAATAGGTTACCAGCTGTCTGCGGCGGATATCCTGTATCAGGTAGGGCTGTACGGAGATGACTGGCAGCTCCTGGAATATAAAGCGCATGATCACGTCCAAGGCGAAATAATACAGGATCAGGCCGCAGTAGATACGGATGGGATCCTGTTTTGGATACCAGCTGTGGAGGAAATGGCCGAGGGAGAAGCCCAGGAAAAGGCAGCTGAGCAGCAGGTAGAGGATCAAGAAGCCCAGGAAGATCTGCATGGCCAGGCTTTTGGCGACGCCGCGACCGCGCCAGAAGGATTTCCATTGATGGGAAAGGAGTGTGAGGGTCATAAATGAGAGGAATAGTTTAACAGGATCAAAATAACTATAAATCCTCAGGGGGTGGAAAATCTTTACATAAAAAAGGCGATTGTAACGACGAACGCCCGTCATTTTGCTTAATTTTAATTTAGGATACGATATAACCGTTATTTCTAATCGTATGATGAAAAGAATTGGCAGGATCATACTCAGGGGATTTTTAGGGATACTTATCTTTTTTGTTATCCTTCTCCTTGTTTTCGACCGGCTTGTGCAGTTCAGGATGGACAATAAGGATCTCACCGACTGGTTTCACCAGCATCATGCAGAACCGCATATTGGCTATTATGAGTCAAGAGGCCGGAAGGTGCGCTATATGGAGGTGGGGAATTCGCCCGATGCCACCATCCTGTTCATACACGGTGCGCCGAGCTCGATGAGCTATTGGCGAAACTATCTGACAGACAGTATTTTGTTGAAAAGGGCCACGATGTATGCCGCGGACAGGCCTGGCTATGGCTATTCCGGGCTAGCCGATCCGATGCCCGATCTTTCGGCGCAGGCCGCGGTACAGGCTTTTATACTCGACAGCCTGCATAAGGCACACCGTCCCGTTATCGTGGTGGGTGTCAGCTATGGCGGGCCGATCGCCTGCCGGCTGGCTATGGACCATCCGGAGCTGGTAGACGGTCTCGTGCTGGTCGCGCCGCCCATCGGGCCGGGCCGGGAGAAGATCTTTTGGTTCACCTATCTTATTGAAAACCCACTGTTCCATTGGGTCGTCCCGCGGATGCTGGCAACGGCCAACCAGGAGAAGATCCATCATAGGGAGGAGCTCACGAAGATGCTGCCGCTCTGGGGGCAGATACATGTGCCGACGATCTATCTGCAAGGAGAGAAAGACGGGTTGGTGGATACGACCAATGCAACATTCGCCAGGGAGCATTTAACGAATGTCCCCTACCTCGATATCCGGATGATACCAGGCAGGGGACATCTGATTGCTTTCGCGGAGAAAGACAGGATAGAGAAAGCGATACTTGATCTCCTGGATAGGACGGAGGGGAAGCATTAACGTCTGTCCGCCGGTCGGTCGCCGAAAAGGCAGCAAGCGCATGTCATCTTAATTTTAATTTTGCCATTGTACCTTTTTGAAGCCGATGGTTTCTTTAGCCGGAGCCTCTTCCTGCTTTTCGTGCTGGTTGGCGATCTCGGCGATAGTCATCGGCTTGTTGATTATTGTGTTAAACCCAAGATGATCGCTCAGCCGCTGCGATTGAGCAACCGTGAGCTTCCCGAACTCATGCTTCGCTATCAGCCTACCTTTTCGCAGCAGCGCACTGTCGATGAGCGTCAGCGAATTGTTGAAGGTGCAGACCAGCTGGACATTCAGGAAGTCCGCCAGCAAGCCATCGGAGATATTCAACAGATTGGACACGGAGGAGCCCGGGCTATGCTTCCTGTCCATGATGATATTCTCCGCGTCTTCGATGATCACCACGGTATTAGGGTTGCCGATCAGGAGCTGGACAAATTCCGGGCTCATGAGATTGTCGGCGACGGAGGGGGACAGGAAGAGGACACGTTTCCGGATCTTACCGATGAGGTATCTCAGGTAGGTAGTCTTTCCCGCGCCGGGCAGGCCGTGAAGGAGAACGATCCCTTTATCGTTCTTCTTGTTGAGCCGCTTTCTTATCAGCTCGTCCGTCTCCTTGAACCGCTCGCCGTAAAAAAGCTCCAGGTCAAGCTTGGTTCGCTTGATCTCCATGGCTTTAAGCGACAGCTTATTCCTGTCCTGTACGACCATGTTTATCTCCAGCGGCTCTCGTCTTTGCCTTTCTTTCAGCGGGCTGACCAGCGAAGTGAGTGCTGCTACGAATTCGGGCTGCGTCCCATCGTGATAGATCTCGCAATAGCCGGTATCAAGCTCAACCAGACACTGATTATCCAGGATGACGAGGGTACGGTCAAACCGGTATTCTTTCTTCTTTTGATCGTGCCATTGGTATAGATGAGTCTCCAGTATCTTTCCGCCGAATTTTTCCTTCAGTGCGGCAAAAGATTTTTCTCCGTCTACGTTCCCGATATAACATAAGTTGGGTAGCCTCTTATATCGGTGCATATAGAGGATCTTTGCGTTCAGGAAGTGATCGTCGAACAGGTTGTTCGCATCCAGTATCTTTTGATCGAATAAATTTTCCATTTCATTTGTTTTATTGAACCGGGCATAAAAAAACCCCACAAACTCTTGCGGGGTCAACTACTTATCGATCTGACGATCAACTATATTGATTAGCAAAACATGCCCCGCAACCGGCGTAATCCACTCCGGGATTAAACCTGCTTCTCGATTTGATATGTATGAGCATGTAGCGCATTTTGTGAATTTTTTAACAGCGCAAAGGTGGCAATAATTTTTTGATTGTGCCAACTTTTTGCGAAACTATTTTTTTTATTTAGTACCTTAATAGGCATCAGGCATGGGAAAGCTCTCTTCTAATCACCGTCAAATCTGCGTAGTATGAGAAGTCTATTCCTGTTCCTGGCAATATCTGCCTATGTGCATTTTGCACATGAAGTGCCTGCTTTCATCGACCCAACGGGTACGTATATTCTGAAAGGGGATATAAAAAAGAACAACATAAAGGGGCACTTCGGCGAGTTAAGGGTGCGTCTCCTTGATTCACAAACCGTAGCTTTCTGTTTTTACATAAACGATGGCTATCCGGACTATGCTTCGGGGGCGATGGTGGATACGTTGAAATACGTAGACAACAGGATAATTTATAAGCCTGCTGGCGATTCCGGCTGCTCCCTCTTCCTATACTTTCACCTGAACAATGTAGAGCTCATGGAGGTCTATAGCGATCCACATTCCGGCTGTGGCTTCGCGCCCGGTGTGCTGACACCGGCCGTGTTCGTAAAGAAGTCCGCGGAGATCCCCGTTATCCAGGATCTTTCGCGCCGGGAGCAAGCCGGATAGCGTTAAAGTTTGGGCTTACGTTCGTGGCCGAAGATGATATAGCCTACGGTGAGATTCCAGAATTCATTACCCATATTGACCTGATCGGTGTAATACTGCCTGGAAAATCCGCGGTTCCAGCTGGCGGAGACCTCCACTTTCTTATATTGGAAACCGAGCATGACGTCCATCCCGACATCGATAGAAGAGACATTGCTTACTCCTAAGAAAGCGGCGGATTCCTTGTTATTGAATTTAATCTTGTTATTGATAGGAAAGGTATAGGTCGTATTAAAGTTATTGGTAGAATCACCATACGCCGTCCCTTTCTCCGTACCGCTGAGGTTTTTGGCGAAATAGGGGCCGATGCCGGCGAAGACCTTGAACTTGGAGTCGATCCTGTAGGTATACAACAAGTTGATAGGAAGGCGCAGGGAATAGACTTTTATGCGGGTATCCGTAAAGTCATAGCTGAAACTCGGATTGTTGAGAAATCCAGTGGATTGCCCGACATGAGAGCCGTTCATGGCATACATGAGGGCTGGCTGAAGGACCAGACCGGAATAGCCCAGGTCATATTCGCCGACGACACCGGCTTGGAAACCATTGAGCTCCCAGGTGAACTGGTTAGGATTCAAACCGCCGTGTCCGTCGGTTTGCCAATAGTTAATGGGCGTAAAAGACCCTTGTACCCCTAGACGGAACTGTGCAAAACTTGGAATGGATGCCACACATAAAATACAGATCATCAATTTTTTCATACGTATCTATTCTATTGAGTTTTGTAAAAGACCGGCAAACTAGATATTTTGCTGCAACCTAGTAAACCTTTAACATTCCGATAACCACCTAATTTATTGATATCCAAGGATGAAGACCCGATAATTCTTGATAAACGGGTGAATGTTCTCCCTGATTCACGACATTGAGCGGTCAGCGGGGGCCGAAGATAAGGCAAAACATGGGTTCGTCATAGCTTAGACGTGGGATTTGACGGCAAAGTTGGCCCAGAATGCCTAAAATAATCTATTTTTAATCTGCCCCTGAGCCCTGCTCAAAACAATGATATGGCTGCCCTTTTCCTAACTTTTCAACGATTCAATGATCCCGGTCTTGCTGCTGCCGTCGCCGACAAGCTGAAAGCGCAGCGGATAGACTGTGTGGTGGAGAAAGTTACACCGCTCCTCGAGCCGGGATTCTTCCGGAATCCCGTAGAACAGACGATACACCTGAAGGTCCGGGTTGGAGATTTCGACGAAGCGCATAAAGCGCTTGAAGAGCACTACCGGCATCAGCTACAGGATGTGGACCCGGGCTATTACCTTTTTTCGTTCACCGATACTGAACTTTTAGAGATCGTTGCTAAGCCTGACGAGTGGGGGCATTTTGATTATGCCCTGGCGAGGGAGCTGCTTGCTGAAAGGGGGTTGGAGATACCGGCAGAGACGCTCGAGCAGATGAAGAAGCAGAGGCTTAGGGAACTGGCCAGGGAAGCGAGGGCGGATTCCCGGCCGGAGGCACTGATGGTCTTTGGAGAGATGCTGGATGGTTTCTTCGATGTGGTAAAGAAGAAGATCATTAAGCTTTCGAGAGAAAAGTGAGGCTGAATAAAAACAAAAAGCATCAAGTCTTTTTCGGTAGTTTGACCTAAGTCTCCCTGCCTACTGACCCGATGCTTTTTTGAGTTGTTTCTATCCTTTCGGACTTCCACTTCTCATTGAGTTGCTTCTTTCGGTTGATTGATTTCTGCGTCTCAATTTGTACTTCTAAGGTACATCAACCAATACCCCGTTTCCAAATTTTTACCCTTGCAGTTTTGCACCCGTTAAGCACATAGTTATGCACATAGTTCAGAACTGGAAATAGATGAATGAGCCGCTGCTTTCCTGACTTAGGATCAGCAGGATGACCATGGATGACCAGATGAGTCCGGTCACCCACCAGGGCAGGCGGTAGGCCACATCAGTGAGCTTTGTATTTCGTAGCAGCCATTGTGTGATCAAGAGCAGGAGAACGACCACGCCGACCTTTACCATGGCCAGTGTCTTCAGCAGGGGTTGGCCGCCATGTGAAAACCCGAACATAGAACCGAGGATAGAGCCGGCTTGGGCGAAAGTTCCGGACCGGAAGAAGACCCAGGTAATATTAACCAGTAAAAAGATAAAGAGCGCATAGGGAAGCCCCTTCCAGCGGGTATTGAAAATGCTTATGGGGAGCACTATCGTCTTTGCGCTGGGCGCCGTTCCATAAGCCGGCAGCGCTGCCGCGACCGTGGGCATGACCGAAGCCTTTTCCTTACGGTCCTGCAGGAACTTCTCTATCCACAGATAAAGCCCATGCAAGCCGCCCCAGGCTACAAAGGTCCAGTTTGCCCCATGCCAAAGGCCGCCCAGCAACATCGTTATCATCAGGTTGATATAGGTCCGGAAACGGCCCCGGCGATTGCCGCCCAGCGGTATATAGAGATAGTCGCGCAGCCAGGAAGAGAGCGTAATATGCCATCGCCGCCAAAAGTCGGAAAAGCTTGTCGCAGCATAAGGAAAACGGAAGTTCTGCGGCAGGATAAAGCCGAGGCATAGCGCTACGCCGATGGCACAGGTGGAATAGCCGGCGAAGTCAAAGAATATCTGGCCTGCGAAGGCGAGCGATCCCGCCCAGGCATCGAGACCCGGGAGAACATCCTTTGAATTGAATACAGCATCCGCCGAAGCGGACAGCATGCCATCGGCAAGGACCACTTTCATGAAGAGGCCTGTCGACAACAAGAAGAGCCCTTCCATGAGCTGACGCCGGCTGGCTTTTCGCGGGGTCTCGAATTGCGGTACGAGCTGTGGAGGCCGGACGATAGGGCCCGCAACCAGGTGCGGGAAAAAGGTGACAAAGAGCGAAAAGTCCAGCAGGGAGCGCACGGGTGCGCTTTCCTTTTTATACATATCGATGGTATAGCAGAGTGTCGTGAACGTATAGAAGGAGATGCCCGCGGGCAGGATGATATTTGGTTTTGCCGGTTGATAGTGAATACCTAATGCATTAACCAGGTGGACGAAGTTCTCCAGCAGGAATCCGCCATATTTGAAAAAGCAAAGCATGCCGAGATTACCGATCAGGCTGACGACCAGCAAAAGTCTCTTCTTATGCTTGTTGGTTTGAGCATATAAGGCCTTGCCTACGAAATAGTCGACGACCGTGGAAAGCCAAAGCAGCAGGATAAAGGGCGGGTTCCAGGCCGCGTAGAATATGTAGCTGGCCAGGAGCAGATTGATCTTCTTCGCTTTCCAGGAAATGGGAAGGTTGTGCAGGATCAGCACGATGGCAAAGAAAACGATGAAGGTATAGGAGTTGAAAACCATGAGGTTGCTATTTGGAGGTTGTGAAGGAAGGCGGCAGCTCGCTGATGAGCGCCTTCGTATATAATATGGCATCCGGTTGGCTCAGGTGCGACCATTCGGGACAGGTGAAGTGAGCCGTAGCCGGGTTATCGGCAAAATAGAATCCCGTAGAATGTGTCGTCGCCAGCAATGGGTCCCACATCTTCGCCCGCGGAAAGGCATGCTGTTCGCCCATGAAGAAGGGTCCGCTGGAAGGGGTTCGGGTAAATACCACTTCGCCGCCGCGGGCCCGGATCTTATTCACCGCGTTCTCAACGGATCGCAGGACGATTGGAACGGGATCTAGGTCATCTTCTTTGGAGTGAGGTGCGTGTCTGGCCATGTTAATGACGAACAGCCAAACGTTTTGGACCTGGTGCTGGAGGCTGGTGTCGGCTACGAACCTGGCCGTCATATAGCTTTGACGTTCGAAGGTCGTTCTGCCGAAGTCATCCGGGAAATCCGGGAATACGAATACCCCCTTCCGATTGGGCAGCTTCCATTTGTCGAGCTCCGCGTTCAGGGAAAACGCGTCCTGATCCAGGAAGAGGAACTGTGATTCCAGGACGTGGTTTATCGCAAAGCTGGCTTTTTGAGCCGGAGTCCGGTGCTTATAATATGCGATGTATTGATCCGGTTTCTGTGGTTCCGCCGAATCGTTAGCGAAGAACAAAGGTTCCGTGACATCGACCACCAGCTTTCCTCTGAAATTCGGATCGTTGCCGAGATCCTGGAGAATCGGCATAGGATTGCTTCCCACGATGGACAGCTGAACGGCTTCCCGCCCCGTGATCTTCTGCCAGGTATCGATATCCAGATCGAACTTGATCCGGGAAGACCCTATAAAGACCGTGGTCATATCGGGGGAATCGTAAACCCTGGCTCTCTTATCGGACCAGAGCTCTTTTCCATCGTCGTAATCCAGGGGTATCTTAGTGTGCCGGAGATAGAGCTCCCAGCTTCCGATTACCGCAATGACGAGCAGGACCATGAGAATGGCTGCCCTGGAAAGTGTTTTTTCAGGCATTCATTTTATTTTTCGGGTAGTGAAAGGGAATTGTCGAAAGGACTGTGTTGACAGGTGGCAGGCTTAAAATAAAAGTAGGATAATTTTTATTACGCGCCAATCCCAGGAAGCGGGTATTTTCGGTTTTCCAGACGAACGACAGAATAAATCGATGAATGAAACAGGGTTATAGTTTTGACAAGTCCCAGATGCGCATACTCTTTATAACGGATCACCGTTTCCGACAGCGTCTTGCCGGCGGCATCTTTGGCTTGTATGATCTTAAAGGCCGCCGTAGCGCCGGGTGTCAGCTCCCATTCCGCGTCCAGCCAATAGGATCGACTCCGGGGAATTCCAAATAAAAAGTAGTTCCTTCATTCTCCTGGCTTTCAAACCAGATAGAGCCTTTATAATATTCGGTAATTTCCTTGCAAATGGAGAGCCCTAACCCAAAGGTAGGTTCCCCCATTGTGCCTTTTCTTTTAGCCTTTGTAAATCTTTCGAAAACTTTGTCTTTCAATTTCTCAGGAATGCCGATGCCGTTATCTTTAACAGCTATCTGCACTCTATCGTCTTTAGCCGACGTAGTAACTGTTATATGCTTATTTTCGCCGCTAAACTTAATGGCGTTCACAAGCAAATTGTTGATGACACGGTTTATTTTATCTTTATTGGCAGTAAAGAACTTCTTTTTATCGTTGACTTGCAGATTGAAAGTTTGTTTTTTCTCCGATGCTTTAGCCCGTAACAGCTCAACGCTATCGTTTACCAATTTATCCGCATCTATTATTTCCTGCACATCGTTTTCGTTATTGTGGCCTTCAGCTGCGCCCAATATTTCAGCGATCAAGGCTAATGAATTGTTGCATGCTGTGTTTATAAACTCCAACACCTTGTTGGTTTCCTCCTTAGTAATTGCCGTCTTAAATAAAGTTGAAAGCATCAATACGGATGCTATCGGCGATCGCAGATCGTGCGCTACGACATGTAGGATCTCGTCTTTTTCTTCACTCCTTTTTTGCAGTAGGCTTAAGGTCTGCTCCAACTGAAGCTTTTGACTGCTTATCGTGTCGTTTAGCTTTGTCAATCTTAGCACATTTTTTTTGGAACGTTCGGCATTTTTCCAAATCAACCATCCTATCACCAGCAGTAAAGCGCTGCAGGAGCCGGCAAGTATCAGATAATGATCCTTGGAATCATTCTTCTTTGTTAAAAGGTCGATATCGTGCTGCTTCTCCAGGACTTGTATATAGTTCGACGCATCAACGGCGGCGATGGCCTTGCTGCTTTTTTCCATCGAATCTTTTCCTCTGGTATAAAGAGCCAGGTGCGTAAATGCTTCTGAGGGCTTGTTTTGCTTTTCTGCATACCGCCAGCTTAGCCTTTGCCATTCCGTTTCCGTAGTGAAATTGGGCATGGCATCGAGGCTTTTCCTGATCTCCCCCAGCGCCGTGCCCATACTGTCCATTTTGTTTGCTGTATAAAACAGGTCGGCAAGCTTCAAGTATGTCAGTTGGGCGTCCCAGATATCGTTTCCGTTTTTCAAGTTAATGGCGACGCTTTGATGAAATAATTTGCTGGCATCATCATACCTGCCCTGTTCCTTATATATTTGGCCGATGTTGCCATATATAACTCCTTTTGCAATATCGTGCCACCTGTTGTTGGGTTCGTGCGTGGGCCTGTTTGTCTCGATAAATGCAAGCGCTTTATTATAATATTGCAAAGCGGTATCGTAATTGCCGAGCTTAAAATAACAAAGGGCGATGTTGTTTAACAGCTCCTGCGATTTCAGGTATTTACTAAAGCCTTCTGCGCAATCCTCTGTTTCGGTAAAAGATCCCTGAAATGCTTTGGCGGCTTCTTTAAACCTGGATTGCTTGTACAAGATCATAGCAATGCGGTAACTATAGCTGGAAGTGGCGCAAGCGGAAAGGTGTGTTTCGTGGATCGACCTGGCCTGGTAATAATAGGTGTAGGCCTGGCTATATTTCTCTTCTTTGAAGAATGCGTCGCCTTTGGCATAGTTGGCCAATTCATATTGGTCAGGATACCTTTCTCTTGCCGCATCGCTGCCGGCTAATAGCAATGCGCTGTCGGCATATGATTCGGCTTTGGCATTGTTGTTTAAGAATTCGCGGTATACCATGCTTTTATGGCCGTAGATGGTAACTTTTTGTTCTAAGGAGAGGTTCTTTCCGGCCAAAGCGGAATCTATATAAACAATTGCCTGCGCGGCACTTTCGGGGCCGAACTTTACGGTTTGTCTAATAAGGCTGTCGACGGAGAAGCTGTTAGTCGTTGTTGGTACGGTGTTGCTCGTATTGCAGGAAAACAACACCATTAGAAGGATGGTGTTAATAAACAAATGAGAAAATGATCTGGGCATCAGGAGGAGTGTTGTCACTCGTTAAGGGTGTAAAACGACAATCTACAAAAATATATTGTATTAAAAAAAGGGCTTGGGTAAGCTGATTAACTGCCGTGGGTGTGTATTGCCAAGTGAATTAAGATGTTGACAACCAACTGCAAATGAATATTTTATTATATGACTGTGCAAATCTTACATTTTGTGTTAGATTTGCACATGATCAAGCGACGACTCGAAGCTCAGATAAAAGAAGCACTGGCGCGCAGCCCTTCCGTAGCCTTGATGGGGCCGCGTCAAGTGGGTAAAACAACCATAGCCCTAAATATTTCTGAAACAAAACCTTCCGTTTATTTAGATCTTGAAAGTCGCACAGATTTACAGAAAGTGCAGGATATTGAAGCCTTTCATAGAGCAAATAGCGACAAATTGATCGTACTTGACGAAGTCCAACGGCTCCCTGAAATATTCGCTTCTTTAAGAGGAATTATTGACAGGGAGCGCCGTAAAGGAAACAGGGCTGGGCAATTTCTTTTTCTAGGGTCAGCATCCATTGATCTGCTGCAACAATCAAGTGAATCGCTGGCAGGCCGTATTACTTATATGGAACTGTATCCCGTAGATGCATTAGAATATGCAAAAGGTAATCCGGATACATTAAGCACCCTATGGGTGCGTGGTGGTTTTCCTGAAAGCTTATTGTCAGAATCCGATGAGAACAGTTTGGATTGGCGTCATGATTTTATCAAAACCTATCTGGAACGGGACATACCACAGTTGGGCCCTCGCATTCCCGCAGAAACGCTGGAACGGTTTTGGACCATGTTGGCGCACAACCAAGGCACCGTATTGAATGCTGCACATCTCGCCAGAAATCTGGATGTTTCTGGTGTAACCATCGGCCGTTACCTTGATCTGATGACCGATCTACTGCTGGTCAGACGGTTAAAACCCTGGACAGCCAACGTCGGTAAACGCCTGATCAAATCTCCCAAAATCTATGTACGTGACAGTGGAATTACTCATGCCCTGCTCGACATTCCGGATTATAACAGCCTACTTGGCCATCCTGTAGTAGGAGGAAGCTGGGAGGGATTTGTCATTGAAAACATCATGGCTGTAGTTCCTTCAAGGGTACAACCCTATTACTATGGTACGCCCCGCGGTGCCGAAATAGACTTAGTGCTCGAGTTTCCCGGTGGCACGAAGTGGGCTATAGAAATCAAACGTAATTCGGTACCAGCCCTTTCAAAAGGCTTTTATACCGGATGCGAGGATATAAAGCCAGACAAGCGTTTTGTCGTTTACTCAGGCAGCGATACCTTTTCTATGGGGGAAGGTATCACAGCGATCTCTTTACCGAATTTGATGCAAGAACTTTTAAAGCAATAGAAATAAGTCGCAATATGATGGGTAAAATTCTTCCACTTTTCCGGTTAAAATATGAGACCCACCTTAGTCCTATTCAAGTATTAGAACGAATCCGGGCCAAAGTTGCTAAACCTGAGTGGGCAATAACAACTCCAAAACTGATCCAATACAGTATTATAACAGGGAAAATAATCGGTACTGAATTTGAAGTATCGAACACCAGATATGGCCTTACCTATGGAAGGATGAATTATTTGCTGATTATGAAGGGCTCTGTTCTATTTTTTCGTCGCTGATGATCCTTTTAGCCAGGTATGCGATCTGACATGCTGATGTGACTTTAGCTGTAATCAGTATTATTTTTGTTGTTGCACCTTATTTGTCTCTCGTATTCCAGCTACCAAAATCGATTCATGTTTACAGAAGATTTAATGAGCAGGATATTCTTAATCGCTAAGACGGAAAACAAAACCCGCTGGTAGTCGGCGGGTTGTAGCGGGGGGGTGAGCCATCCAGACAAGTAAATTGAGCCATTAGAGAAAGCGGCCATAGGCGCAATCCCTGATCTTTGTGTCCTCATTCAAAATAACAACAATGTCAACAATTACAAAGATAGCCCTGGGCAAAAATGGTCCACTCGTGTCTAAACTCGGATTAGGCTGTATGCGCATGTCATCCGT
>JAMFRX010000259.1 GCA_026224995.1 Puia dinghuensis | reverse complement strand
TCGCTCATTTTTTCCAAAGCAAACTGATCATGCTATATATCCATCAGACAGCCTGTATCTCGCCACAAGCCTCCCTTTCAGGGGTGCTGGAGGGGAGGTTGCCGGCAGGGCCTTCGGATGGCGTCTTCCAGGTCATAGAACCCAACTACCAAGGCATTCCGGGCAATATCCTCCGGCGGATGAGCAAGGCCATGCGCATCGGCGTGGGAGCGGCAGCGTCCTTACTACGGCAGGTAACCCCGCCGGATGGCATCCTTATCGCCACGGGTAATGGCGGAATGGAAGAAAGTGTGAAATTCCTAAGACAGCTCATCGAATACGACGAAGGACTGCTGGCGCCGGGGCATTTCGTGCAAAGCATCCCCAATGCCATCGCCGCGCAGATCGGTGTCCTAAACAAAAACCGGGGATATAACAGCACCTATGTTCACAAGGGCTTAGGGTTCGAGCATGCGCTCATAGACGCCGCCCTGCTGCTGCAGGAACATCCCAGCACCAGCTACCTGGTCGGCGGCGTCGACGAACTCTCGGGCTATAACTACCGGATCGAAAAAGCCAATGGCTGGTATAAGCAGGAGCCCGGGGAGCAATTTTATAACCAGGATTCGCCAGGGAGCATCGCCGGAGAAGGGGCTGCGCTCTTTTTGGTAAACGACAATCCGGACCATGCGCTGGCCGCCATCAGAGGGGTCGTGACCCTGCATAGCACCGACGAGCACCTCGTCCGCGAGCGGCTGCACCGCTTTCTAAACAAATACCTGCCGGCCGGGGAAGAGCCGGACCTCTTGCTGACCGGGGAGAATGGCGACAACAGGGCAATGAAGTGGTACAACGACTGTGAGGCTTTTATCTTCGGGGATACGGCGCTGGCGCGATTCAAGCACCTGTGCGGAGAATACCCAACGGCGTCCGCTTTCGCCGTTTCATTGGCCTGCCAGCTGCGGCAAGGGCAGCCACTCCCCGCTCATCTGCTCAAGGAGCCTTCGGAAAAGTCGGGATTCCGGCATATCCTTCTCTATAACAATTACCAGCTGTCCCAGCACAGCTTTATCCTGCTTGAAAGACTCCGGTGAATTTAAGGGCTGGTTTTTCGGCGGCGGAAAGCGTTGCGGTAACGCGCAGCTGACCTTCTTCGCCGGATTCGTAGCGCAGGGCCAGCTCCACCTGTGTTTGATTGCGGGGATCTATCAACGTTATGAACTTTATGGTATCGGCTTTTACCAGGCGGTATTCCCTGCCTGTGACTTGGGATAGCATCTCCCGGACCATCTGCAGCTGGCAGGCTCCCGGCAGCACCGGCCAGTCCGGAAAATGGCCGCTGAAGATCGGGTGCGTGGCGTTGAGCAGCAGGTCCGCCCGGAAGGCGCCGGATTCGGCATGCAGACCGGTGATGGTATAGAAGTCATTCAGCAGCATTGTCGTCAGGGTTTAGGTGGTGGGCCGCCTGGCTTCGCAGGCGCACCGGCCGGCTTATGGGGCGAACCCTTCGATTTGTGCAAATGCCCTACGGGTTTGTGCGAAGAGCCTCCTGGATTACCCGACAAGCCGCCTGGCTTCGGCAGCGAACCACCCGGATGCGGGGGTGGTGGCCCATCCGGCGATGGCAACCGGCTTTCCCCTGGATGCGGCCCGACAGGTCCACCAGGTGGCGGATGCGGCGGCGGAGGCTTGAGGTTGAACTTCGGGAGCTTTATCTTAGGATGTGCCGGCGGCGCTCCGGGCGGATGCGGTGGTGGCGCCCCCGGATGCGGCGCTCCCGGTGGCGGCGGTGGTGGGCCTTGCGGCGGTTGCCCGCTGGCCATCATCCCGGCGCTCAACAAAATGATCAGCAGTAGGTGCTTCATGAGGGTTGCTTTTGTGCTCCTGCGGAAAGCAAGAATAAAGAATGATGTATCCCAAGATAGGCATTATAGATGAGTATCTTTTTATGCACACCTGTCTTGATCAGCCCGGCGGCCATCCAGAGGGCAAAGGCGGAAGCCGTGGCATATTCCCCGCATAGCTGTTTGTACGGCATCACCGGCTTGCCAGCCAGCGCCGCCGGCAGCTGACCATCGGCACCCGAGATCACCAGGTCGATGTCCTTGGCATCCTGCGCTTCGAGGAAGGCGGCGACCTGCTGGTCTATCTCAGCCTCGTCTGCAGGCTTGTAAAAGGTGGCCATTCCCTCCAGGCAGGCATAGTCGTCGGCGGAAGGCTGGGCTGACAATAGGAAAAAGGCTGCGCCTTCACCGGGCTGCGGGCCATTGGAGCCGCCGGGCGATGGCGATTGGTCTGATCCCACCGGATGCCGATAAAGGCCAAAGCGGGTGAGAAGGACTTTGCTGTCGGCTGTGACCTCGTCTACTGCGCCTGCCAGAACAGTAGCGGCATCGCCTTCCTGCAGCAACAGGCTCGCGTCGAGCAAGGCGCTTTCGAAAGAGAAGCCCCGGTGCACAAAAGTATTGTTGTACCTGGTGCATTGAAGGATCAGGGCAATCTGGGCACCGACGGTATGGTGCGTACTCTGGATGAAGGTAGCCGGCTGCAGCATCTCCTCTTTTCGCTCGATCATGCTTCTTAAGAACAAGCCCGTGTCCTCGAGACAGCCACAAGCGGTCCCGGTGACGATGGCGTCGGGCTCCTTTACGCCGGCTTCACGCAGACAGGCGCCGGCAGCGGCCACGCCCATACGGATGATGCGGCTCATCCGCCTGAGGGCCTTCGCATCGATGAGCCCCTTATAGTCGGGCTCACCGGAGCCATGCCGTGGCGAGATGCTCGTTGCTGATCGGATATAGATATTCATCGTTCGTGCTTTGAAAAGACCAGGCTGGTGCAATTCCCTCCAAAGCCAAAGGAATTGGACAGCACGTGCCTGATCGGCTGGTCTTTTAGAAAATTCATTTCGGGCGTAAACGGCAGCTCGGCCATCGGCGTTTTCAGTCGAAGATTTGGATAGACCAGGCCATGGCGCAACGCCAATACGGAAAACACGGCTTCGATCCCACCGCTGGCCCCCAGCGTATGTCCTGTGAAGGGTTTGGTAGAGCTCATGCGAGGGTATATGGGATCGAAGAGGCGGCGGATGGCGGTACCTTCCGCCAGGTCGTTGTTTTGTGTACCCGTGCCATGCAGGTTGATATAGTCGATCTCTGCCGGCTGCAGCCCGCTGCGTTCCAGCGCGCCCTTCATGGCGAGCCAGGAGCCGCGCCCGTCGGGCGAAGAGGCCGTCTGGTGCCAGGCATCGTTGGCATTGGCATAACCGCTCAGTACGGTGCCGCCAGCTCGCGGCAGAGAAGCCGCTACGCGCGCCGATACCAGCACGATATAGCCCGCGCCTTCGCCTAAGTTCAAGCCCCGGCGATCGTTGTCGAAGGGCTGGCACTCTTGCGGATCGAGTATCATAAGAGAGTTGAATCCGTTGAGCGTAAACTTCGTGAGGGCAT
>JAMFRX010000258.1 GCA_026224995.1 Puia dinghuensis | reverse complement strand
GACGATGCCGATGATGGTGAGGCGCTGGCTGTAGGCGCGGATCTCTTTACCTATGGGCTTTGAGAAGCCAATGAGCCTGGCCGCGCTTTCGTTGATGACGACGGAGCCGGAGTCGGTGGCGAAGCCGCGGCGGAAGTCGCGGCCGGCGACGATCTGCCAGCCGATGGTGGGGCCATAGTCGGCGGTGATGCTGACTGTGGTAAAGGAAGGCCTGGAAGCCGAGTCCTCGCCCAACCACGACACTCCGCGTGCCGCTATGGGTGCTTCGGTAGCGGATATAGATGCTTCTGTCATCTGGCTTACGGCGCCGGTGTTCAGGAGGTCATTGCGCAGGGCGTCGTAGTGTGCCTGGTAGAGGTCGCTGGTGTTCTTGCCGATGTCGAGGAGGCCGGCGCGGGAGTAGCCGATAGGGCGCTCCTTTGCGTAGCTTATCTGTCTGCCGATGAGGATGGTGGCGATGACGAGGCTGATGGAGATGGTGAATTGCAGGACCACCAGCAGCTTTCGGGGCTGAGAAGCCCAGGGGCCTGAGCTAAGGTCGCCCTTTAGCACTTTCACCGGCCGGAAGCCGGAGAGGTAGAAGGCGGGGTAGCTGCCGGCCAGCAGGGCGGTCACGACTATGAACCCGAGGAGCAGGAGGGCGAATTGGGGATCTGTCCAGGGGATGCCGAGGTCTTTGCCGGCGAGGCCATTGAAGAGGGGCATGGACAGCAGCGCGATGCCCAGGGCGAGGATAACGGACAGGGTCGTCAGCAGCAGGGCTTCGCCGAGGAACTGTCCTATGAGCTGAGAGCGGAGGGATCCGATGACCCTTCGGATGCCGACCTCTTTAGCTCTTTTCCCGCTGCGGGCGGTGGACAGGTTCATAAAGTTGATGCAGGCGAGGAGCAGCACGAAGGCGCCGATACCGGCGAAGAGGCGTACGATGCCGATACGGCCGCCCACGGCGGCGCCGTTGGCGAAGGTGTTATACAGATGCCAGCTGCTCATGGGATGGAGGAAGATCGTCTCGCCGGCGATCTTTGTATGTCCGGCCATGAGACCGGCGATGTTACGGTTGATTCGGCCGATGTCGGCATGATCGTTCAGCTGGACGTAGAGCTTCCAGCCGCGGGTGTCCCAGGCGGAGAGGTCTGCTTGTAGCCAGGCCATCTCGTCGACGGCCTTGTCGAGGGACAGGAAGATCTTTGCCTCGTGGAAGGATGAGCTGGCGGGCAGGTCTTCGAAGACGCCGCCTACCCTGACTTGGATGGCGTTGTCGACCCGGAGGGTGCGGTTCATGGGGTCGGCTGTGCCGAACAAGGCGGTGGCGAGGCTGTGGGCCAGGAGGACCCTGGAGCGATCCTGAAGCGCGTCGCGGCTGCCTTCCAGCATCGGGAGGGTGAGCATGGCCGGGAGATCGGGCTGTACCCAGGAACCGGGCTGGGCGATATGCTTGTCGCCTGAAGTAAGGATATGGCGAAAGTTGGGCCAATAGAGGGCGACGCGGCGGAAGTCGTCGCCGTAGCGGTTGCGAAGCTCGGCGGCCAGGGGGATGGGCAGCAGGTCGCTGGTGGTGATGGCGCCGTCGGCGGGTTGGTTGTCCATGACCTGGGCGATGCGGTGGTAGTTGGCGTGAAGGGTGTCGAAGGACAGCTCGTCGCGGACCCAGAGGGCGATGAGGAGGAAGACGGCGGCACCGGTGGCGAGGCCGGCAACGTTCAGGAGGGTATAGAGGCGGCTATTGCGGGCATAGCGCCAGGCGGTGAGGAGCCATGATCTGAGCATCGGGCGGTTTTTTTGTTGGTCGCAGAGAAGCGGGATTTGTTACATGGGGTCGGCAGGGGCCGGGCGAGTGGGGTCAATCTGTTCGCAGGGCGAGGACGGGATTGGACAGCGCAGCGCGGATGGCCTGGAAGCCTACTGTGCCGGCGGCTATCAGGAGGGAGAGGAGGCCCGTGAGGGCGAAGATCCACCAGTTGAGGTCTATATGGTAAGGTATATCGTCCAGCCATTGGCGCATGAACCACCAGGCGATGGGGGTGGCGATGACGAAAGCGATCCCTACGAGGACGAGGAAGTCTTTGGACAGGAGGGCGGTGAGGCGCATGATGGAGGCGCCGAGGATCTTGCGGACGCCGATCTCCCGGAGGCGGGATTCGGCCATATAAGCCGAAAGGCCGAAGAGGCCGAGACAGGAGATAAAGATGGCCATGCCGGCGAAGAGGGCGGCCAGGGTGCCGAAGTGTCTGTCGTTCTCCAGCTTGCGGGTATCGTATTTGTCGCCGGAAAAATATTCGAAGGGGTAATTGGGATTGTATTTTTTGAAGATGGCGGTCAGCTTTGCGAGGCTTTCGGCGGGGTTGTTGTGGCTGTTGAACCGGAAGGACAGGGTGCCGAACCAGGATTCGGGTCCCTGAATGATGATGGGGAAGATACGATTGAAGAGGGAGCCGGTGACGAAGTCGTTGATCACGCCCACGACGTGCCAGGTTATGCCGTTCCCCCGGACGATCTGGCCGATGGGGTTTTTAAAGCCCATACGGCGTACGGCCGTTTGGGTGAGCAACAGCGCGGTGGAGTCGGTGGGATATCGATCGATGTCGATATCGCGGCCGGCGAGGACCTTGAGTCCCATGGTAGCTGTGAATCGCCGGTCGGTGCGGAACTCTATGAATTCGACGGGCTGTTGCGGGTCCTTACCTGCCCATTCGTAGGCGTCGTTCCAGCTCCAGATCTCGCTGATCGGCGCGTTGGTGCGGGTGAGGTCGGTTATGGAGCCGCTGGCGAGGAGTTCGTTGCGGATGGCCACGTAATTCTTTTGGATATCTCCTTTTATATAGACGAAGCCGAGTCCTTCTTTCTTGTACCCCGAATCCCGTTTCCAGACGTAGTCGAACTCACGGTAGATGACGATGGTGCAGATGATGAAGGTGATGGCAAAGGCAAATTGAAAGATGACGAGGACGCGGCGGGGTGTCACGAGGGCGTGAATGGTCTTAAAATGGCCCCGGAGGATGTTGACCGGGCGGAAGGCCGAGAGATAGAAGGCCGGGTAACTGCCGGCGAGAAGGCCGGTGAAGAGGATGAAGGCGCCGCCGGCGAGCCAGAACCAGGGATCTCCATAGGGGACGGTGAGATTGACCATCACAAGCTCTCTGAACCAAGGGAGGGCTACGGCCACGATGCCCAGGGCGAGGATGCCTGCCAGGACGGCGATCATGATGGATTCGCCCAGGAAGCGGCCGATGAGGGAGCCCCTACCCGCCCCTACCACTTTGCGGATACCGACTTCGCGGGCCCGGCGGATGCTGCGGGCGGTGCTGAGGTTCATATAATTGATACAGGCGATCAGGAGGATGAAGCCGGCGATGACGGCCAGCATGCGGACGAAGTTGATCTCACCGCCTGTGGGTTTGCCGTCGACCCAATTGGAATACAGGCGCCATTTGCGCATGGGATGGAGGAAGAGCTCCGACCGCACTTCCGGGGCATGGGAGTGGACGATCAGCCGGATGCTGCTGTCGGCAGTCGCTTCGCTGACGCCGGAGCGCAGCAGGACATAGGTGGCGATGGCATTCTTCTTCCAGTCATACTGGTCCCAGTGGACCTCCTTTGTGTAGGACCAGGGAACGAGGTAGTCGAAGGCAAACTGGGTATTGGGGGGCAGGTCCTTCATGACGGCGCTAACGACGAAGTTGGTGGTACTGTCGATGCTCACGGCGCGACCGATGGGGTCGGCGTCGCCGAAGAGCTTCCTGGCCAGCTTTTGCGTGAGCACGACATTACGGGGACCAGCGAGGGCCGTGGCCGTATCTCCCCGGAGCAGGGGAAAGCTAAAGAGGCGGAAGAAGCCGGGATCGCAGAGGTAGCCCTGGGTCTCCAGGTGTTTGTCGCCGACGGAGAAGATGAATGCGCCCACCCAGTTCATCCGGACGACGGTTTCGACCTCGTGGGAGTAGTTGGCGGCGAGTACGGGCCCCATGATAGAGGGTGTCCGGCCTTCTACATCAATGTGATGGCCGTCGAGGGCGCCGCGGGAGAGGGCCCAGTAGACGCGGTCGCGGTTCAGATGGAACTGGTCGAATGTGAGCTCGTTGCGGATCCAGAGAAGCAGGACGATAGCGCTGGCCAGGCCGATGGCGAGACCGGAGATATTGATGGCCGAGAAGCCTTTATTGCGGTGGATGCTGCGGCGCGCGATCTTGAAATAGTTGGCGAGGAGGTCCAGGGAGGCGCGCAGCGATGAATGGCGGCGCGGATCGTCGAATTCGAGGCCGGCGGGTGTCGGAAACGGTGGATCGGGAATAGGCGAGGCGCCAGCGGCAGGGTGGGCAGGGTCCTGCGAGGCGGCTGATTGCGGCCTGTCGCGGAGGGCCATGCGGGTAAGATGGTGCTGGAAAGCCTGGTCGGCGACCTTTTCATTGGTGTCCTTTTGGGACTTCCAGAGGTCGGCCAGCACCTGAAGGGAATAGGTGCTCTCCGGATGCTCCTGCTGATAGCGCGCCAATTCGGCGATCTCTTCCGGCATTGCTTCGCCGGACAGCTTGCGGGCCATCAAGATCCAGATGCGGTCCTGTTCCTTCATATGTGCGAAGACTCATTGGTTTAACTATGCCGGACGGGTGCGATAAGACCAATGTTACTATAAAGATCGCATTTATCGGGTTACCGTTGCATCAGGGGGAAAAATGGGGGGAAAGTCAAGGCATTGCCGGGATATTGAACACGGCGGAGTCTATGGGTTGGCGGCTCATGGCCATGGCAGTATAGCTGACAGTCCTGCGGCGGCAGGTATATTCATATTTGAGGACCAGGCCGGGGATGGTCGCAAACACGGGCTCTACCGTGGAGCATTCCGGCTTCCTGATGCGGGGAGTGTACCAGGCGGTGAGCTGGCGGCCATCGCGGAGAGTGATGAGCGCTTTTTTGCAGGTATAGCCCAGGATGCGTGTACTATCCGGGGTGAGGTTACAGGTAAGGCCGGCGTATTTTTTATTATAGGAAGTCCACTGATCCGGGGTCAGGATGGTTTTTGTCTTATTCTTACCCGATTCCCTGAGAACGGTGAGGTTGCCTTTTTCCGGGGACAGGAAGATGCTTTGGATGCGCATGAGACTGGCCAACCGGAGCCTTGCGCGGCCGCTGCCGGCAAAAAGCGTTTCTATGCCGCCGTTATAGGTTTCGCCTAACCCGGTACTTCTTTTGGAGACGATGGTGAGGGTATAGGAGACGGTGAGGTCGGCGTCGCCTGCGGAATGGCCGTCGGTTCCGGCGGTCGGGTTCGGAGGGGGCGTGGGTCCGGATTGTTTGGCCGGCGACGCGTAAAGATATTCCGCCAGATCTACCGCGTCCAGCGGGTTGACGGAGGGGTTCTTGTAGAAGAATTCGTCATCGTCGGCCTTCCATTTATCCAGCTTTTCCTTTGTCTTCCTGGCCCTGCGGGTGGGCTTTCCATTGGACCGCGTCCCGTAAAGGTCTTTTATCATGGTCGTCATTGCCGGGGAAAGGACGATATTGGTATACTGATCCAGGTGTATCCTGAGATTACCTTTTTCATTGCTGTTCACAAAAGCGGTGAGAGCCGGGTACCGGAAGCTCGTGAATGTGGCCAGGGGGTTGTTGTCCACTAGTGAAAACCGGTCTCCATCGACGGTAAGGGAAGGAGATATCGCGTGACCGGCTATGGCGGGAGCGGCCATCGAATCGGCTGCGCCGGCAGTGGCTGTGATCGACGAAGCCGTTGCCGCTGTGTCGTTAGCCGGGCGGGAGCTTACGGGATGTATCGCGGCAGGAGCTTTTGCCAGGGCGGGGCGGGGCTTCAGGGCAACGCGATCGATGACGATGCCGATGATGACCAGCAGGACGCAAGCTGCGGCTGCATAGGGGAGGATCCGTCTTAGCGAGCCTTTCCTTTGAGTCCTCACCGCCTTTTGGACATTCGAGAGCAGAAAGGAAGGGGGAAGGACAGGATGCTCCTGCAGCCGCCTGAGGCTGTTTTGGTCGCCGTCGCTATTGCTGTCGCCAGCCGGACGCAGGAGTGCACGCAACCGATCCGTCACTTCCTGTGGAGGAGGTGTCTGATGATCCTTAAGGTAACGCCATATGTCGGGTCGGTTATCCATTAGTTCTTCGTCAACATTTTTTGAAGCAAAGCCCGTGCTCTGAATAGTTGTGATCTACTGCCCTCTTCGGAGATATTGAGCATCTCGCCTATCTCCTTATGATTATATCCTTCTACCAGGCACAGGTTGACCACGGCCCGGTAGCCATCCGGCAGCTGCCGGATATAACCGATAAGATCGTCGTTAGTGAGCTTGTCATAACCTGTAAGGTCATCGGACGCTTTGTCGACACCATCCGGCAGGGATGGCAATAGCTGATGCCGCTTTTTTATCCCGTCGATACAGGAGCTGACGAATATTCGTCTGGCCCATCCTTCGAAGGAGCCATCCCCACGAAAGGATGCGAGATTCCGGTACAGCTTGACAAAAGATTCCTGAAACCAGTCGTTAGCATCCTCCGTATTACCAGCATAGCGGAGACAGAGGCTATACATCTTCCCTGCGATGGCATCATAGATCATCTGGAAAGACCGGTCATCTCCGCCCGACGCTCTCTTTGCTAAGACTTCAAAATGGGGGTTCCCGTTGCGTGTAGGGTCCATAGGCAAAATATCTTCACCAATATAGACATTTCCCCTTAGTTATTAGCTGCGGCTTTTGCTCAAAAAAAATATTTTGTATGACGCGAAACGAAAAGGACCTTCCGCAAGTCTATGTAATAACCCGCGGGACATTTCCTTTCATCCCAACCCCATGATCATTGCTCTTTTACGGAGCAAAGGCAGGTTTTCTGCCGTCTTTACCAATTTAAAATAAGCGATTACAGCTACCAGTAATTTATGCGAAGAATATTTGTATTGTCATTAGCAATAATGGCCCTGAATAGTTATGGACAGGTGAAGCCATCCCTCATAGGATTTAGCGCCAACGCAGTGGATTTCACGGGCAATGCGGCCTACAATGGAAAGTATGATCCGGGGTTCTCGGTGATGTACTGGAAGGGTTTGAGCCGGGTGATAGATTTCTCCCTTCGTTATAATGGGCTTTTTTCGGATTATGAGCGCGGATCGCAGGATGGCAATGCGCAGTATGTAAATGAGTTCGAAGCTTCGCTGCATTTGCGGCCCATCGCTGACAATCATACGTTCTCGCCGTTCCTTTCCGCGGGCATCGGCGTAGGCAACTATGGTAACCGGTGGGCCCCGTATACGCCGGTGGGTGGGGGACTGCAGTTCAGGCTCGATGCTGAAAACTATATCTTCCTGCAGGCCAACTACCGTATCAGCATGCAGGGCGCCAACCTGGACAACAACATGTTCTACTCCATTGGGTTCACGGAATCGATTAGCTCACCGCGGGCAAAGCCGGTGGTAAAGGAACTGCCGCCGCCGCCGGTGGCGCCTGTCCTGGACAGGGACAAAGACGGCGTTCCTGACAGCGTAGACGAATGTCCGGATGTGGCCGGGCCTGTGGAGCTGCATGGCTGCCCCGACACGGATGGGGACGGTATCCCCGATAAGAACGACAAGTGTCCTAACCAGAAGGGTGTAGCCAAATACAATGGCTGCCCGATCCCGGACAGCGACGGCGACGGCATCAACGACGAGGAGGACAAGTGTCCCCTGGTAGCCGGAGTAGCCAAATACCAGGGTTGTCCCATACCGGACAGGGATGGGGATGGCGTGAACGATGAAGAGGACAGGTGTCCGGACATTGCCGGCGACCCTGCCAACCATGGATGTCCGATCGTAAAAGAAGAAGTCCGGAAGCGGGTTAACTATGCCGCCCAGCATATCTTCTTTGCGACGGCGAGCTATGTCCTGCTGAAGAAATCGTTTACAGGTCTCGATGAGATTGCGGGCCTCCTGAACAACGATCCGGCGCTGAAGCTCTATGTCGACGGATATACGGACAATACGGGCAAACCCGAGAAGAACCAGATACTGAGCGATAAACGGGCGGCAGCCGTGAAGAGCTACTTATCCGGCAAGGGTGTAGCCGATAGCAGGATACAGTCGACCGGCCATGGGCCTTCCGATCCTGTAGCAGACAACAAGACCGTGGCCGGCCGGGCTAAGAACCGGCGGGTAGAAATGAAGCTGGACTATCAATAATCTTAACCCCAAAAACTATTAAACGATCTACAAGTATCCTAATCGAACAATTGCGGGGTGTTTGTCAAATAAAATAATTAATAAAATGAAAAAATTATGCTTTTTAGGAGCCGGGATGTTCTACATCTCCGGCCTTTTCGCCCAGGCTTATGTCGGGCAGCTGGACAAGGGTAAGAGCCCGCAAGCGGCGGCGGCCATCCGGCTTTCTTTTAATTCCGACCAGGTGGAAAGCGGTTTGAAAGCCTATCTAGGCGGCAAAGGCTATAATTCCACCAGCACCCACGGATACATCCTTTACAGGGGCGTACAGCTGGACAGCACGGACAAGGAAGGCAGCGATCTGTACTTTGTAACGTCACCGGCGGATCGAAAAGTGAAAGACCTGACGATATTGAGCGTCGTGCCGGCGAAGAAGAACCAGGACATCGGCAGCGGGTCGTTCGTCGACAGCTCCAGGCTGGATGTGGCCAGAGTTTTCCTGGACAACCTGGCGCCTTACGTCCAAGCTTATGGCACGGGGGTACAGATCGGTGACCGGCAGGAAGCGTTGAAGAAGGCGCAGAAAAAGATGAACGACCTACTGAATGATCAGGAGGACCTCAACAAGCGACTACGGGGTCTGCAAACAGACCTGGATCAGAATAAGGTGGACCAGGCGAAGGCGGCTTCGGACCTGCAGCAGAACATCAACGGCGACGACGATATCAAGAAGAGGAGTCAAAAGAGGGTTAACAAGCTGATAGACGATCAGGGAAGCCTGGAGAAAAAGATCAGGCGGACGCAAACGAATCTTGATGACAACAAGGCCGACCAGCAGAAGCAGCAGGTAGTGGTCGAGCAGCAGCAGCAGGGGCTGGAGGCGATGAAGGCCAAGCAGAACAACTAGGATCGCCAGGACGGCAAACGGCCGGGCTTGGACAGGCTTACAACTGATACCAGAGGTCATCGTTAGTCATAGGCAGGCCCAGACCTAACAGGGGTCTGGGGGTTTAAACAGGGGCTACCCGGAATGCAGCAGGCGTTCCGGCGCCCCTTTTTTATTAGGGTCCGGGAGCGTCGGGTTAGCTTTCGCAGAGCGCCTTGATCTGGACGAGGATGGGGTCCCAACCGCCGCCGTCGACCGTATGCTTGTAACGATTCGCACCGTCGGCTACGGTGCTGTAGTCGCCCTGGGATGCCTCCAGGGTGGTATGACCATCTTTTTCCGTGAAATTACAGGTGATGGTGAGATAGTTTTCCGGGAGATCCGGGATGGCGGGGTTATTGGGGTCGATGACGGTATATACGAGCGATCTGCACGGGTCGATGCTGATGATATTCCCTTTTACGGCGATCATCTCCACGCCGTTGAAGGTGCCCTTCCAGATGAGCGGGCTGCCTGGTTTCCAGTCGGACAAGGCTTCACAGCCGAACATATACTTTTTCGTTTGTTCCGGATTGGTGAGGGCGTCCCAGACTTTAGCTGCGGGGGCGTTGATGGTGATGGTGTTGGTGACAACAAGAGGCTGACTCATGGTGGTTTGTTTTATAACACAATGGTAGAGCAATCTTTTTTAGCCGGCTTGCATTTTACGGATTCTTTCTATCGTTTTGCGTTGCGATTAGATGGGACCCAGGTCCCGTCTAATGGAATGCGGAGGGCTGCCAAAACGCTTCTTGAAGGCGTTATTGAAGTGCTGGGGGGTGGAGTAGCCTAGTTCCGCGGAGATCTCTGCGGCCGTCTTGCGCGTGTCCAGCAGGTATTGGCGGGCGAGGAGGAGGCGCTGTTCTGTGAGATAGCCGAAGACGGTGGTGCGGAAGACCTCTTTGAAGCCGCGTTTGAGCTTGTATTCGTTGAGGCCGACGGTGCGGGCGATCTGGGAGAGGTTGGGCGGGCAGTCCAGCTTTTCGTTGATGAGGTCGCGGACGGCGTTGATCTTCTCTTTGTCGGCGGGGGTTTTGATGAATTCCGCCTTGTTGTTCATCGCAAGATCGCAGGATTCCGCGCAGAGGACGAGCAGCTCGATGCTTTTGGACAGGAGGAAGAGCTGCTGCAGGTCGCCTTTATAGGGATGGTCGATGATCTGGCGGATGACCTGGTGGATGGCTGGGTCGACGGCACCCCATTGGTCGGAGAGGAGGGCGCTTTTGCCCTGGAGGATGTGGTCGGCGAACCGTTTGAGGAAGTCGTTGGCATTTTGGGTGAATCGCAGGAAGGTCTCCCGCGGGAATTGGACGCCGAAGGTCTCCAGCTCCAGGGTACGGTTCTCTACTGTCATACCGAAATCGCGGGAGTAGAGGATGTTGTGATGGCCGCCGATGAGATGGAAGTCCCTGTCCAGCTGCTGGTGATGAAAGCTGTAGTTGCCGCGGAGGCCAAGATGCAGCCGGATCATGTCGCTATCGGGGCTGCTGGAGCTGAAGCTGGTGAGGTTATGGAATTGGGAGACGGCATGGCCCATACGGATGCCATCGAACTCCCAGGTGATGGAGTCGCGGGTGCCTGCATCGGTGACGAGGTGTTGTTTGTTCTCCATGTCAAAACAAATATAGGTCTTATGGGTGGAGGGCTGCTGCGATAAAAGGGGGAGTGACAGGGCCGTCGGAGCGGCCATAGCCCAGGTTTGGGGAGAGCGGTCCGTCACTGACTTTTGCGCCGTCCTTCCAGACCTGTGAAATGGAAAGGGTATTGCGAATGTCCTGGAGCGGGTCTTTATCGAGCACGAGAAAATCGGCTTTTTTTCCAGGCTCGAGCGTGCCCCGCTCTTTATCGATCTGTAGGAGAAGGGCGCCATTATAGGTAGCGATCCGGATGGCCTCCATGGGCGTAAGTCCGGCTTTTACCATCAGCTGCATTTCCATGTGCTCGGAGAAGCCCTGGGCCCGGATGGGGCTGGCGCCGGCATCGGTACCGAGCGCGATAAGGATACCGGCACGATAGAGCTTTAGCAGGTTTTTAAGGGCTGTAGGCAAGGCTGCCTTTTCCTGGGGCGTTACGGGGCTCTTGCTGATCTTGTCTTTATACGCCGCGCTGGTGATCATCTCGTAGACACCTGGTTCCAGGGAGGCTTTGAAGCGGGGGTCTTTCAACCACTCCGGGTCGTCTTCATAAGCAAAGGCGAATTCATCCAATGAGAGCGTTGGGATATAGCTTACATGTTTCGCCTTCATTTCGGCGATCAGGGCATCGTCTATTTCCGCGTCCCGGATACTGTGCGCCATGATATCCAGTCCGGCTTCGACGAGCTCATGGGCATCGGACAGGTGATAAAGATGAGCGGCTACCCGGATGCCGTGCGCATGGGCTTCCTTGATGATCGCCTTATAGATCTCCGGCTTCATGACCTGATCTTTCCGGAACTGGCCATAAAAATCGTCTACCCACATTTTGACGACATCGGGGTGCAGGGGGGCCAGCTCGTCTACCATTCTGATAGCCTCTTCGGGCGTTTCCGGCCGGTAAATATGTGTCATGCCCATGGATTCGGGGGGCATAGCTCCTTTGACGCCAAAGCCGTAGATGGCCGAATACATGGTGGCGCCGTTGATCCAACCAGCTTTCGACGAATCGCGGAGGCCGACGCCCACGGGTTGTTCGGTGCCCATGGACAGGATGGCTCCCACGCCGAAATTCTGGAACCGGAGCAGCTGCTGGCGAACGTTAGCAGGCGTATAGTTGTCCCCGGATGTCGTCGTTCCTTTGAGATTGCCGACATGGCTATGACAATCGATGATCGAAGGCATGATGTACTTGCCGGTCATGTCCACCTGGATCGCGCCCGGGGGTACGACTATCTTTCCCCTAGTAACATTAAGGATATGACCGTCTTTGACGATCAGGGCCATATGTGTTTGGGGGGCGCGCCCTGTACCGTCGATGATCGTCGTATTGGTAAATATAACGGTCTGCTGGGCGGAGACAGGGCCTAAAAATGTCAGGGCTGCGATCGCGATAAAAGAAAATCTCATAGCCGGGAATTTAGTCCGTAAGATACGAGAATACTGCAAGGATCGGGCCTGACGGTTACGGTGGTCAGCGGCACTAGCAGCCACCGGATGATGGCTATTTAGTGATCAGCGGCATGGCCAGCCACAGAATGGTGGCCACGCCATCAGACGCCGGGGCTCAAGCGGGTGGTGATGCCAACGCGGTTCCAGGCGTTGATAACGATGGCGCCCAGGATGATCTGGCTGAGGTATTGTTCATCGAAGAGTGCGGCAGCCTCGTCGTAGGTCTTGTCGGTGACATGGTTCTGGCTGATGAGGGTGATCTCTTCGGTGAGGGCCAGGATGGCGCGTTCTTCCGGCGTGAAGAAGGGGGTATCGCGCCAGGCGTTGAGGGCATAGATGCGTTGTTCGGTCACGCCGGCTTTGCGGGCGTCGCGGGTGTGCATGTCGATGCAGAAGGCGCAGCCGTTGATCTGGGAGGCTCTTATCTTGATGAGGTCACTGTGGGTCTGGGAGAGGCGGGTAGTGCCGAGGTATTGCTCCATGGCGACTATGGCGCGGTAGCCGGCGGGTTCTGATTGGTTGAGCTTGATCCTTGTGTTCATTTTAATCTTTTTAGATTACAAAGGTGGGGAGGGGGAAGGGGGGAAAAAATAATCGAGATTAAGAAATGGGGGGTTGTTCAGCAGGTAACCATTCCCAAAAATTATCCCGGTGGATGATCCGGGCTGCGGGCGGCTGGTATTCTTTAAGAAATGCTGCAGGGAAACGTGCCTTGGTTTTAGGGTTCCACTTTAATTCATATGCTGAAATCTTACCGTCCTGTTCTTCAATGTAATCGATCTCTGACTGGGCAGTAGTTCGCCAAAAATAGGTGTTGCCATAGAATCCGTTGTAAGCCAGCTGTTTTTTTCTCTCACTAATAATAAAATTCTCCCAAAGGGCGCCTATGTCCGTACGCTGCTCGATCGGAGCGAAATTATTAATAATCGTATTCCGAACCCCGTTGTCATAAAAATAAATCTTACGTGTTGTGCTGATCTCATTGCGGAGATTGCGGGCAAATGGAGTAAGACGGAAAATAACAAACGCTTTTTCGAGCAGATCGATGTAATCGCTTATCGTTGCTTTATCGACCCCTATTGTTCTGGCCAATTCATTATACGATACCTCGTTACCCAATTGCCAGGCGAGAGCCTGCAAAAGTTTCAATAATATTTCGGGCTTGCGAATTCCGCCTAATTCAAGAATGTCTTTATAGAGATAGCTACCGGCCAGGTTTATTAAAATCTCTTTTGCATTTTCGGAGTTGGTTATCACTTCCGGATACATGCCTGTAATAAGGAATTCAGACAAGCGGGGAATTGTTTTAGCAAAAGTGTATTGAGATACGATCTCCGTCCATGATAAAGGATAAAGACGGTATTCCCATTTCCGGCCAGTCAAGGGTTCATTAAGCTTATTGGCCATTTCCAGAGAGGAAGAGCCGGAGAGAAAAAGTTGGATATCCTTTTTGGAATCGACAATCATTTTAGCGCTTAATCCTATGTTCTCCAGACGTTGAGCTTCATCGATCACGACAACCTTATGGCCACCGATATATTTGTTAATAAAAGCCTGACTGGGATTATTCCATAGTAGACGAATAGCAGAGTCATCTCCATTTATATACAGGTAATCGTCGGATATTCCGGAAGCGATCTCGTTGATAAGCGTGGTTTTTCCAACTTGCCTTGGCCCTAATACGACAATTGCTTTTTTATAGTCTACTTTACTTTTCAGTATCGGTAATAAATGTCGATTTATCATAAACGGGGATTACGATCACCAAAATAGGCTAAAATCGGGGATTATAATCGCCAAAATGATGAAAATATAGAGTTTGGGGATTATGATCTCCAAAATAGGCTAAAATCGGGGATTATAATCACCAAAATAGATCAATTATTGATTTATTAGGGTCGGACAGGGGCTGTCCACGCGGGTAGTAGGTTACTTAAGCCGGCTCTTGATCTTGCTCACGAATTCAGGGGTAAAGCCGAGGTAGGAGGCGATCATATATTGGGGGATGCGTTGGACGAATTGCGGGAAGGAGGTGCTGAAGCGGCGGTAGCGTTCTTCGCCGGTGGAGGAATAGATGAAGAAGAGGTTTTGCTGTGCGGCGGCGAAGGCGCGCTGGACGACGAGGCGGAAGTAGCGTTCCAGGAGGGGCAGGTGGTCGAAGAGGGCGGAGAGGGTGTCGCGGTCGAGGATGGCGAGCTCGGCGGTTTCGATGGTCTGGATGTAGAAGCGGGAGGGCTGTTGCCAGTCGAGGCTCTGGAAGTCGGTGAGCCACCAGTTCTCGATGGCGAATTGGGTGATCTGCTCTACGCCGTCTTCGCGGATGAAGTACATGCGAAGGCAGCCGCTGAGCACGAAATAGTTGGCGGTGCAGACCTGCTGTTCGCGGAGCAGGAATTCCTTTTTCTTCACCTTTTTGTAGCGCAGGGCGTTGGTGAGCGCGGTGACTTCTTCCGCTTCCAGCGGGATAAATTTGCGGACGTGGGCGAGAAGGGGATCATAGGGATTGTTCACGGCTATAAGGCTGAGAGGGTTACTTTAACGATGTCTTCCGCGACTTTTTTGTCGATGCCAAGCTTGAGGTTGGTGGTGAGGCCCCAGAGGCTGTTGTGCAGAAAGCGCGCGAGGGCGCGGGGCTGGTGGAGATGTGTGATGGAGCCCTGCTGCTGGCCGCGGCGGATGGCGCGGTAGAAGGCGTCTTCGAGGGCCTGGCGGTTCTCGAGCACGATGGATGCCACTTCCGTGTCATGGGGCGCGAGCTCGTTGAGCGTATTGACCATGAGGCAGCCCTTACGGTGCCGGCTACGCCGGACGTGCTCCCATGCTCCCTGGAATATCCTGCGGATCGCGGTAGCGCTATCCTTGGAAGCGTCGAGGTAGCGGATGACGGCGGCGGTTTCGCTGTCCCGGTAGTGGTGGAGGCATTGGAGGAACAGGCTTCTTTTATCCCCATAGGTATCGTAAAGGCTGGACCGGCTGAGGCCGGTTTGGTCCAGGATCGCCTGCGGGGGTGTGCCGTTGTAACCCTGTTCCCAGAACAGATGGGTGGCCTTCTGGAGTATCTCCACCTGATCGAAAGACTTGGTGCGCGGCATAGAAGCTATTTTGTTGTAGAACAAATTTAGGGGGAAAATACTGAAAGGCAGGCTTACAGGTATTTCCGGACGATGGGGATCTTGCGGACAAGGGCCGTGAGCGCCCAGCTCAGGGTAAGAGAGATGAGAAAGGTGAGCACGAATTTGGTTACCGCGGGCAAGGCGGCCGGCAGCAAGAGGAACTGGCTCCATGTGACGAAGATGTAGTGGACGAGGTAAATACCGTAGGCGTTGGCGGAGAGGGAATCCCAGGCTTTAGAGGCGTGGGAGAAGAGGCGGCGGAACAGAGCCAGGAAGGCCATACAGCTGGCGGTGCAGGAGAGCACCCAGATGGGCCGGTACAGGAGCCGAGCCTGTATTTCGTTGATCCTATTGTGGTCCTGGAGTGCGCTTATGAGCGGCCCGATGAGCTTCAAGCCGGTGTAGGCAGCGATGCAGAGCAGGACCCAGGAGGGCCATTTCCGGAAGAAGGCGGAGCCTTCGGCTAACAGTCCTTTGTGAGTGCCGGCGATGCCGATGAGCATGCCGAGGACGAAGTAACCAAAATAAAGGAGGATGCGACATTCCTGGAAGGCGAAAGGCCCGAAGCCAAACCAGGCAGACCCGCCGAAGAGCAGCACGAGGGGGAGAAAGAGGACCAGGGTCAACAAATACCAGAAGGCGAATAGCTTTGCCGGGTGAGAAGCCAAGGTGGCGATCCAGGCGCCGGACCTGGTGGCCCAGGGTCGCACAGCTGTAATGATGGGGCCAGCAGGGGATGTTGAAGCCCCGGGGAGCGGGCTGGTGGGGGCAGGCGTGGCGCGGGACGCGATCAGCGCTACTATGAGATTAAAAAAGAACAATACCCCTATGAACCACGGCGGACCCGCGGGCCAGCCTTCGACCTTGACGTAGTCGACGAGGAAGGCATGGATATCGTAGTTGCCATGCGCGAGGTACCAGGAGGGGAGATAGGCGAAGGGCATGAGGAAGGTAACGCCGATAGCAAAAGGGATGAAGAGCCGATAGAAGCGGTCACGGATAAACGTCTTTCTTCCCTTTCGGGCCAGGGCCGGCAGGATAAAGATGCCGCTGATGAGGAACATCAGGGACATGAAGAAGACGTCGTTGAAGTCTTCGAAGATATCCAGGACCACGGAGCGGGCAGTGTCGACCACGGGATGGGTAGATAGCATATAGGCCACCTTGCTGAACGAGGCGAAGGTGGTATAGGCCAGGGAGGAGTGATGGGCTACCACCAGCACTGTAATGAATCCCCGTAGATAGTCGATCCAGACCGCGCGGTCTTGTTTTTGTTGCATGTATCCCCTTTAAACGGGCGAGGCGGGCAGATGTTACAGGGGATGCCGGAAACCGGCGTTATTTTTGGGATCGCGTCTTTAGCAGGTCGATCTCGGATTGCATCTTCGCCATCTTCTTGTCCTGATCGATGATATAGAGGGTGAGCTCTTCGACCTTTTGCAGCAGACGGGTTTGGTTGTCTCCCAGGTCCAGGCCTTGTTCCTGCATCTGTTTGGCAGGCGCTACTTCCGGCAGGTGATGGTTAGCGTGGATATAGCGTTCCAGTTCGGGAAGAGGGGAGAGCCGGTAGGTCGTATCGAAGACGAAATCGGCGCCGGTAGTATTGACGACCACGAGGTTGGCCCGGAGGTTCCCGTAGACATCCAATTTGTAGTTGCTGGCGGTGTTGCCGCCGATAGCGGTATTGCCCAGGTAGTCTATATTGAACGCTCCCAAGGTGGGTTCGACCCCGCCATTGCCGCCGATCCTCAGGACGCCATTGTCAGCCGAGAACCAGTAGGCCTGCCAGTTGCCGGCGCCGCCTTGTAAGATCATGCTGGCATCGCCGGTGGGGTTGCCTCTTACCCAGACGCCGGCGTTGTTTGCGCCCAGCTGATCGACCAGCAGCTGGTTATTCGAGTGCATGACCCCGTTGACGTCAAAGTTATAGCCCGGGGTCATCGTATTGATGCCTACGCTACTAGTGGCACCGCCGCCCATTCCCTTGACGAAGAGGGTCGGTCCGCCGTCGTTGCCGATGAAAAAGCTACCGGTATTGGACCAAATGTACGAATGCGGGGTGGTAGCACCGACGCCAATGTTCATTTGGCCGGTGCCATTCAAGATGCTGATAGCGGTGTTGGCGGTGCTACTGGTTTTGAATTGGGCCAGACCTGAAGTGGTCGAAACGACCTGCAGTGGATAAATAGGAGTGGTGGTGCCGATGCCGACGTTGCCAGAGGGGAGAGGGAAAATGTTTTGTGCCAGGAGAAGCTTGCCTGCCGCCAGGAGGGCGAAGGTAAAGGTTAGTCTTAAGGTGAATTTCATACAAGGTTTAAGTTTTGGAGTTAGCGAACTGAAGATAAGACAGCAAAACAATTCACCCTACAATTAAGAAGTTATCTTTTAACGCTCTCCATGTAAACCCGTATGGGTATTCGCGAGATGTGGTTTGAGCCAGCGGATGAGACGCCAGACGAGGGCGGCGGAGAAGAGCATGCCCAGGGAAAGGAAGAGGGGGAGGCCTATTTTCTTGGCGGACCAGACGGCGCCGGAGAGGGCTATGGTATAGATGCCCAGGGGCAGTAGGAAGAGTAGGATGAGGCCGCCGATGGGCAAGGGGATCTTGAAGGGGCGGTTGAGGTTAGGTTCGCGGCTGCGGAGGATCAGCAGGGCCAGGAATTCCAGCGAGAGGCCGGCGCCATAGAGGATGATGTCCATGAGGACGAGATCGGCGAAGGTGAAGAAGACGAGGATGCTGACGACGACGGAGGAGGCGATGATCGAGATATAGGGTGTTTGGAAGCGGGGGTGGCGGGCGCAGAGGCGGGCGGGCAGCAGCTGGTCGTCGGCCATGACCTGAGGGACACGGGATACGGAGAGGAGGACGGCGGAATAGAGGCCGAGAGCGCTGGCCATGCCGCCGGCTGCGACCAGGATGCCCAGCCAGCGGCCGCCGATGAAACTGCCAAGGACGGGAAAGCCACCCTTATCGATGTCGATGGAAGCCGGGTCGATTCCGGTGCGATTGACGGCCAGGGCTGCGAGAAGATAGATGGTGATGGTGATCAGGAAGGCCAGGCAGACGGAGACGACATAGGAACGGATGGGCCGGGCGACCTCGCCGGCATAGGTCGTAGCGTTGTCCCAGCCGATGAAGTTCCACATGACAGTATAGAGGCCGAGGCTAAGGGGGGAATAGCCGATACCCTTGATTGACGGAGTGGGGACAGGCGCCCCCGGGTGGAAGAAGGCCAGGCCGAAGACGAAGAAGAAGGGCACGAGCACGAGGATACTCAGAGCGACGGAAGTCTTGCCGACGGGGACGATGCCGATGATATTGAGCAAGGCGGAGGACCAGATGATCAAGAGACAGACGGGGATCTTGTAAGCGGCGATCTCCGGGATGAAGAAGGAGGCGTAGGTCACGAAGAGGACGGGATAGATGGCCAGATCGCAGAAGGTATAGAGCCAGGTCCACCAGCCTTCGAAGAAGGCCCAGCGGATGCCGAGGGCGCGCTTGACCCATTGGTAGTAGCCGCCGGTAACGGGCATGAGGCTGTTGAGCTCCAGAACGGTGAGGATGGTAGGGACATCCCAGAGCAGGGGCGTCAACAGCAGCAGCAGGAGGGCGCCGTGGTTGCCTACATAGGAGAAAAGGGATTCCAGGCCGTAGGGGCCTCCCGAGACGGTTAAGAAGATGACGGCCGCGAGCTGGAGCGGGCGGAGCTTACCGGGGGATTTCTGGCGGGAGGGCATGGGGATAAAAATAAGGAGAAAAGTTGAGGAATATTATCCTCATGCTGGGGTGAGGGGAAGCTGAAAGATACGCGCTGTAAGAGGGTAATTAAATCCGGCACGCAGTAAGCAGGAAGATAATATGCCTATGCTCAAAAAATACCCCTTCTACCTGCGGGCCACGGTGATCTTATTCGGTCTGATCCTTTGCTCCTATGCCCTGGCTAATCTCCGGGATATATTGGTCCCTTTTTCTTTTGGGCTGTTCCTGGCTACCCTGCTGAACCCGCTAGAAAACTTCCTGGAGGGACGGAAGGTGCCTAAAGTTCCGGCGATCGCGCTGTCGTTGCTGATAGCCATCGTGGTGATCTCCGGCATTTGGTATTTCCTGGCTACGCAGATGATGCACTTCACTTCCCAGCTTCCGGCGCTGGAGAAGAAGACGACGGACCTGGTGTCCAGACTACAGCAGGATCTATCCAGGAGGATACCGCTGGAAAAGCAGGACCAGTATATCCCGGAGATT
>JAMFRX010000257.1 GCA_026224995.1 Puia dinghuensis | reverse complement strand
CGAGGCAGCCGGGGTCTTTAACATCCGGTCTGACATGAATAGCGCCGTCAGCAGGGAGCTGCTCCTCCAGTTGGCGAGCTCCGGGAAAACGGAACAATTGACCGGTCTGCTGGCCAATTATATCCATATGTTCGTAAACCGGCTGTTCGTCGCCCAGCAACGGAAGTACGAGCTGGTAGTCTACCACTTCCTTCAGAAATATCACAGCTCCAGCATGGCCATAGCAAAAAAAGAAAAACAAGATGCCCTTCCATCACTATAGACAATTGGATACCATGGATTGCGGACCTACCTGCCTCCGGATGGTCGCGAAATACCATGGCCGAAACTTCTCCCTGGAGTACTTACGGGAGCATTCCTACATCACCCGGGAAGGGGTGAACCTGCTGGGTATCAGCGAAGCGGCGGAAAACATAGGCTTCAGGACGTTTTCTGCCAGGCTATCCTTTGCCCAGCTGGATGAAGAAGTTGCCTTACCTTGTATCCTGTATTGGAATCAGCGTCACTTCGTGGTGCTGCCGCCCCAAAATTATAACCGAAAGAAGAACGATAAGATCCTGGTAGCGGATCCTGCCCATGGACTGATAAAAGTAGATCGAAAGACATTCTTACATTGCTGGTCCGATAATGGCAACGATGGGATCGCGCTAATGCTGGAACCTACGGAATCCTTTTATCAGAACAATGGGAAAGAGAATAAACCAACCGGCTTCGGCTTTTTGCTCCGATACCTCCATCCCTATCGCAAATTCGTGCTGCAGCTTCTCCTGAGTGTCGTTTTCGCCAGTCTCTTATCGCTCATTGCGCCATTCCTGACCCAGGGGCTCGTGGACTATGGTATCAATCACAAGGACCCGGGATTTGTCAATCTGATCCTCTTTTCGCAATTGTTGCTGTTTGCGGGCAGCACGGCGATAGAAATGATCCGTAGCTGGATCCTGCTGCATATCAACAGCAGGATAAATATCAGTATCATTTCCGATTTTCTGATCAAGCTAATGAAGCTGCCCATCCGGTTCTTCGATACAAAAATGATTGGTGATATCACCCAGCGTATCGGCGACCATAGCCGGATCCAAACATTCTTAACGGGAACCACCCTATCTACCCTGTTCTCCTTCGTCAACTTGTTTGTGTTTTCCATCGTTCTGGGCATCTATAGCTGGAAGGTGCTATTCGTGTTCCTGTTATTCAGCACCGTCGCCATCGCCTGGATCTTCTTCTTCTTGAAGAAAAGGAAAGACCTGGACTACATGCGGTTCCAACGGATGAGTGACAATGAGAATGTGCTTTTCGAGCTGATCACCGGTATGCAGGAAATAAAGCTCAACAACTGCGAGACGATCAAACGTTGGGATTGGGAAAAAGTACAGGCCCGGCTCTATAAGATCAATATCAAAAGCCTTGCCTTAGGCCAATATCAACAGCTGGGCTTTAGCGTCCTTACACAATTAAAGAACATTCTGATCTCTTATATCACCGCAAGAGAGGTGATGAACGGCAATATGACACTGGGAATGATGCTCTCCGTAAGCTACATAATAGGGCAAATGAACGGTCCGCTGGATCAGTTGCTAGGATTTGTACAGGCCGCACAGGATGCCCGGATAAGTCTGGACAGGCTGGGGGAGATCCACAACAAGGAGGAAGAGGAGAAGGATATAAATGTAGTCCCTGGCTTATTAGATGCCAGGGGAGGCGATATACAATTAAAGAACGTGTCCTTTCGCTATGGCGGACCGGGATCGCCGCTTGTTCTTAAGAACCTTGACCTTCATATACCGCGGGGGAAAGTGACGGCCATCGTGGGTACAAGCGGCAGCGGAAAGACCACCCTCCTGAAGCTCTTATTAAAATTCTATGAACCCACAGAAGGGAAGATCCTCGTCGACAACAAAGATCTGGAGCACCTCTCTCCGGGGTGGTGGCGTAGCCAGTGCGGTAGCGTAATGCAGGACGGATTCATCTTTTCCGATACCATTGCGGGGAACATAACCATCAGCGGGGCGGAAAAAGATACGGCCAGGCTATTGTACGCCTGCGAAGTAGCTAACATCAAAGAGTTTATAGAAGAGCTCCCGCTTGGTTACCGCACTAAGATCGGCAATTCGGGTAACGGCATCAGTGCGGGCCAGAAACAAAGGGTGCAAATAGCGCGGGCCGTTTACAAAGACCCTGAATACCTTTTCTTCGATGAGGCAACAAGCGCCCTCGATGCCAATAACGAGCGGGTCATCATGGAAAACATGGATCGGTTCTTCGAAGGAAAAACGGTCCTGGTGATCGCACACCGGCTGAGTACCGTAAAGAACGCGGATAAGATCGTCGTCCTGGACAAAGGTGAGATCGTGGAGGCAGGGACGCATCGCGAGCTGGCGGCTTTCAAAGGCAAATATTATGAACTCGTAAAAAATCAATTGGAACTCGGTAAATGACGACCAATGCCCTTAAAAAACACCATATCACCATCGGCTAACGGACAATATCTCCGAAGCGACGAAGTTATAGAGATCATCGGAAAAATGCCTTCTTGGATGATGCGGCGCGGCATTACCCTTATAGGCCTTATTTTTCTGAGCATCCTCATCGCCGCCTGGTTCTTTAAATACCCGGACACCATCGTATCGAAAATGGTAATTTCCTCCGGTAACCCACCGATAAAGCTGGTAGCCCGGAGCAGTTTGCCCATACAGCACATCTTTGTGAGCAACAACGACCAGGTCATCACCGATCAGCCCTTATGTGTCCTTTCGAACCCGGCCATTTATGATGATATAAGGAAGATGATGCTCCTGACAACCCGGCTGGATACGACTTTTGATCTGAATGCCACCCTTCAAAAAATAAAGCTGCCGGCGGGAATGCAATTGGGGGATCTGCAGCCGGCTTATACAGATCTTTGCCTGTCCATTCAGGATTACCTTTTTTATATTACCCACAATGCCTATAAGGCTACCATTGGCAGCCTGGAAAAAAGCGTAACCTTTAACGGGCGGCTACAGAAAGAATTGAGTAATAAAGAAAAGACGCTGCAGGAGCAGCTAAACCTCCAGCACCATAGATTTGCAGCCGATTCTTCGTTGGTAACGGACAGGATCATTTCCCCATTGGAATTCGAAGAGTCTAAAAGAAAGATGCTTGACCAGCAGATGAATACAGGGAACAACAGAAGCTCCATGTTACAAACCGATCTTCAGGAGATAGGCTATCAAAAGGATATTGCTCAGCTAACCCTGCAAAAACAAAACGAGGAAAACAGCCTGCAACGGAAAATAAAAGATGCTGTCCGCCGGTTCAACGGCCAGTATGCACAATGGGAGCAAAGCTATGTTATCAAGAGCCCCACGAACGGTAAGATCTCCTTTTTTAAATACTGGAAGGAAAATCAAGTTGTGACGGCCGGAGAAGGCATCATGATGGTTACCCCGCCAATGCTCGGGTACGTGGTACATGGGTCGGTTGGCGTTGATAACACGGGAAAGATAAAGGTGGGTCAGCGCGTGATCATGAAGCTGCCCACCTATCCATTTGAAGAATACGGTGTGTTGAACGGGAAGATCGTCGCCCGGAGCATGGTGGCAATGGATGGCAATTTCTCCTTGGAAATAGAGCTGGAGAACGGCTTGATCACCAATACAGGAAAGGTTATCCCGCAACAACCTGAATTGGACGCCATGGGCGACATCCTGACTGAGAATAAGAGCATTCTGGCACGGCTTTTCGAAAAAATTGTTGGAAAGTTGAGTACAGGTCGCTAGTTTAGCGCTTTACAGCCATGCCCCATCTCTCCATCTGGGAAAAAGAAAGCTTCTTCGCCCCCGCCGACATTCTCATCGCCGGCAGCGGCCTCGTAGGCCTCTGGTCCGCCTACTACCTAAAGAAAAAAGCCCCCGCCCTCAGCATCACGATAGTCGACCGCGGCCTCATCCCAACCGGCGCCAGCACCCGTAATGCCGGATTCGCCTGCTTCGGCAGCCTCACCGAGCTCGTGTCCGGCATCCGCGAAATGGGTGAAGACCAGCTGCTCGAACTCGTAGAGCTGCGCTATAAAGGCATCAAAAAGATCGGCAAGACCTTCGGAAAAAAAACCATCGGCTTCGAAAAAGAAGGCGGTTACGAGCTCATCGCCGCAGCCGATAGCAACCTGCTGCGATCGCAGATCGACACCTTCAACCGCCTGCTCAGGAAGATCACCGGCCAGCAGAAGACCTTCCGCCTCCAGGACGAAAAGCTCCGCCACTTCGGCTTCGCCGGCATCCAGCACCTCATAGCCAACCCCGCCGAAGCCCAGCTACACTCCGGGAAATTGTGCCAGGCCCTCCTGAGCCTCGTCCAGTCCATGGGCGTCACCGTCCTCAACAATACGGAGATCACCGGCTACGAGAAGGTCAACGGCCACCTGCTGCTCCACACCAACCACTCCTTTCCCCTGACGGCTTCCCAGCTTCTCATAGCCACCAACGCCTTCGCCCGGCAATTGCTGCCACAGCTGGATATCGTCCCCGCCCGCGGACAGGTCCTCGTCACCTCCCCCGTGGAAGGACTCCCCTTCCAGGGCAGCTTCCATTACGACGAAGGCTATTATTACTTCCGCAACCTGGGCGAAAGGGTCCTGCTGGGCGGCGCCCGCAACAAAGCCATCGAACAGGAGACCACGGAAGAAATGGATATCTCCACTACCATCCAGCAGGAGCTGGAACGCTTCCTCCGCGAAACGGTCCTGCCAGGCCGGCATTATACGATAGAGCACCGGTGGAGCGGCATCATGGCCATGGGGAGCGAAAAGATGCCGATAGTAAAAGCCGTCAACGACCATATCTTCTGCGCCGTCCGGATGAGCGGCATGGGCGTTGCCCTGGCGCCCGTAGTAGGAGAAAAAGTCGCCGCGCTTATGACGGGCGGACTATAATTTCACGAACGTAACGCTCTGCCGGCTGTCCCCTAGCCTGATAAAATAAATCCCTCCCGCCAACGGCGCAACATTCAGCTGTAAATTCTGGCTGGTAACCCTTGTCGCCATCATCAGCTGCCCCATCTGATTGTAGACCTGCAGCACGCTGCCTAGCTGCGACGCATCTTTAAAGCTCAACGAGACAGTGCTCACGGCCGGGTTGGGATACAAAGTCGGCGCCAGCAAATTGCCGCTGCCGGATTGCGCCTCCACCGGGTCACCCGCAGGCGCCGTCGCCGCGGGGCTGCTAAGCAGCGCATATCGGGTTCCGCCCGGCGCAAACAAAGTCCGCATCCGGTCCCGCTGCCCATAGGTGAACATATGCATCCCGATGTCATCGGTGAAATCCATATAGTCCATGTACATATTGCCATAAGGCGTATTGCCGCAGGAAAGGATGATCCCGCTGGGATCGCCATAGGTAGCCTGCGACTGGGGCGGCGTGTCGGCGACCTGGTCGTCCCCGCAATCGGCATCGCCCCACACATGGATCATATTGAGCCAGTGCCCTATCTCATGCGTACAGGTACGGCCAAGATTAAATGGCGCCCTGGTCTCACCAGAAGTACCAAAGGCGGTATAGAGCACCACTACGCCATCCGTCTCGCTGGAACAGCCTACCACGCTGGAATAGCCTAAGACTCCATCCTCCAGGTTACAAACCCAGATA
The DNA here is from genome assembly GCA_026224995.1 of Puia dinghuensis. Taxonomy (GTDB): domain Bacteria; phylum Bacteroidota; class Bacteroidia; order Chitinophagales; family Chitinophagaceae; genus Puia; species Puia dinghuensis_A. The sequence goes on along the minus strand of JAMFRX010000257.1, from coordinate 860 downwards.
TTGAGGTATTTATCCCGGTCCCAGGCGTCATCGCCACCCGTGGCAGAAGACTTCATATTATCGGTAATGGAGAACGTCGCTACGCTCGTATGCTTGCGGATGATCCCCGTGGTGGTATTCCCGTTAGTATCGATCCCCGCCAGCATGAACCGGAACCCGCAATTGGCGGCCAGGGGGCTGTAGTAGCCCGGGATGCCGGCCGTATCGCCATTCAGCTTCTGATAGTCGGCATTCAGCACCGCTATCTGACTCTGGATCTGGGCATCGCTGATATTCTCCGCGGAGGTATTGTATAAAACATGAACGACCACCGGAACGGTGATGAGTGGAAGTGCGCTGCGCTGGGAACCCGTCGTCCCCGTGACACCTACGGCCGCCGGCCGAAGCTGCTGCTGCGTAAATGCCTCGATGCTTTGGACGGCAGAGACTAGCGCGGGATGCGCACTCAGCTGCTGTTGCCGGTAGTCAAATGACCGGCAAACGGTTTGTGTCCAGCCTGGCAGGGCAATCAGAAGACTTGCGATAAAGGGTGTAACGTACTTGATCATACAATCTTTTCAGAGTGGCTGATCACAGGCATTGGAATAAACAGGTTTACCCGCCGTCGGCGGCAGATAGAAAAAATAGCATGAAAGAAACTGCTGCGGTGTTCAGATGAAACCGAACTGATAATGGACTAGCTTTCAGGAAGGATATCGCGTACCGCGTGCGTGAAGTAGCAATTGAATATCACCCGATGAGAAGAATAATTGTGGATGGTGGTGCAGTGGGTGGTATCCAGACGGTTAATTGATTGTAAAACAATACATTTTTTTCCGTAAATGCAAGCTTTTACGCCATTTTTTGCCCTTATTTTTGCT
>JAMFRX010000256.1 GCA_026224995.1 Puia dinghuensis | reverse complement strand
CAATGATATTCCCCGGTCTGCCCATCGCTGCGTATCACCCGGTGACAAGGGATCACAAAAGCCACGGGATTATGCCCTACCGCCGACCCCACCGCCCGCATCGCCTGCGGATTATTCACCCGCCCGGCCAGTTCGGCATAGCTCGTGAGATCGCCCAGCGGGACCTTCAACAGCGTCTCCCATACCTTGATCTGAAAAGGAGTACCCTTCAGATGTAGCTTCAGCTCCCCGGGCTGACTCCAGTCCCGGCTAAAGATCGACAAAGCCTGCTCCTGCTGCGCATCGCCGGCATGCTTGTACTGCGCCTGCGGAAACTGCTCCTTCAAAACATCCAGCGCCACCTTCTTGCCCTCGTCGACGAAAGCCATATAACAGATACCCTTGTCCGTACTGGCCACCAGCAGCAGCCCAAAAGGACTCTCCGCAAAATTGTAACGGATATGCAGCGCTTCGCCGCCGTTCTTATATTCGCCGGGCGTCATACCCTCTATCTTGATAAAGAGGTCATGCAGCCTCCCCGTTCCCGACAAGCCCGTCTCCAATGCCGTATCGAACAAGGTCGTCCCCGGCTCCTTCTTCAGGATACCCTTGGCATGTTCCAGCGTCAGATACTGCAGGAACTGCTTGGGCGTCACCCCCGCCCATTCCTTGAACATCCGCTGAAAATGAAAGGGGCTCAAATGGATATGCTCCGCCACATCCTCCAGAGAAGGCTGCTCCTTGAACTTTGCTTTATAAAATGCAATAGCCTCGGCTATTCGGTTGTAATTGATCGCTTCCTGCGTTTCCATGATCTTTCGTTTTTCTATCCCAAAAGTACCAACCTTCCCGGTCCCGGGAAACCCGGTTCTTGCGCTCCTTTCCAGTCCCGTACACTCAACGTACCACAACCGTACACTCCCCCAGCACCCTACCAACCTAACCCCCTGTCCACCAACCCCAAAGAGTCTGGCATCCTCTTGGTGGGAATCAACCATGCTAAAAAGCTACTTCACCATCGCCTTCCGCACCCTCTGGCGCCACAAAGCCTTCTCCCTGATCAACATTCTCGGACTGGCCGTCGGCATGACCGCCTTCTTCCTGATCTTCCAATACGTCCGGTTCGAAACAAGCTACGATCGCTTCCACTCCAAAGCCGATCGCATCTACCGCGTCGTCCCCGACGTGATCACCCCCACGGAGACAGACCACTCAACCGGCCGCTCCACGACCCCTGTCGCCATTAACCTGGCGAAAGACTTTCCGGAAGTAGAAGCCGCCGTACGCCTCGGAACCGATGACTACCTCGTCCGCCGCGGCGACAATCGATTCCAGGAACATCACGTTATCCAGGCCGACTCTACCCTGTTCAAGATCTTCGACTTCCCCCTTGTCGAAGGGGACAAAAATACCGCCCTCACCGCTCCCATGAGCGTCGTCCTGTCCCAGTCGGCCGCAAAAAGATACTTTGGCCAGACCGACCCCCTGGGCAAGCAGCTCTTGCTCACCGGCGGCGCGCTTACCGCTACCGTCACAGGCGTCATGAAAGACATCCCCGCGAACTCCCAGATCACCGCCGACTTCCTCGTATCCCTTTCCTCCAACAAGCTGATCTATGGCCAGCCTACCTACGACAGCGAATGGACCAATCACAATTACTTTACGTATATCCTCCTCAAGCCGCATACCGACCCCAAGGCCCTTCAGGCCAAATTTCCGGCATGGATGGAGATGCACAACGGCCGGCTCATGAAAGAGCTGCAGATGCACGATTCGCTGATCCTGGAACCGCTGCTCGATGTATACCTGCGCTCCAACCGGGATGGCTTCGAAAGGGGCAGCATCGGCAACGTCTATATTTTCTCTATCATCGGCGTCTTCGTCCTGATCCTTGCCTGTGTGAATTTCGTTAATCTCACGACCGCCCGCAGCGCCGAACGGGCCAAAGAGGTCGGCATCCGCAAAGT
>JAMFRX010000255.1 GCA_026224995.1 Puia dinghuensis | reverse complement strand
TATCAACAGAAGACCTGGGGTGTCGGTCCTGGGTTTACGGATACATCCAGGAGTGTGTCCTGGGCATTGGGTGGAGGCCGGTACAAGAGTGTAAGCATTCGAAAGGGTAGCGTTTCTTCGTGCATTTATACGTTTTCCGATCATGGAAAGGACTGTAAGCAGGAGGAATTCCATGACAGCGCTGCTACTGGTCAACCTTTTCAGATCTACCATTCTTTTTACGAGGGGCAGCGGGTGGTAAAGCGGGAGATGAGCAGCTCGGAGGGAACTTTGGAGCAGCGCTTCTATTATTCCGCAGGGGATTCGCCGGATAGTATAGAATCGGTTCAGCACTTCATGGTAGTGCAGCGGGAACTTTTCGTGAACAACAAGATGGGCGATCCGATACTATACTGGAAGATACAGGGGAAGGACACGTTACTGAGGATCGCTGCTGAATATGAATATGATCGGGAGGGTAATTGGGTCTGGAAGCGGGAAAGGATGATAGAAAAGAATAACCTGCCCAGCTATTTGACGCGGCCTGCCGGGGGGAGTGTGTCTGTTGTGGAAAGGGAATTCGTATATTAGAGTGAATGGCCAATAACTACGACCCCATCGCGAAACATTATGATCTGCTGAGCTGGCTTTTCTTCGGCCGGACGGAGATCAATGCACAGCTGGAATTACTGGCCTATGTAAAGCCGGGCAGCAGCCTGCTGATCGTCGGCGGCGGGACCGGCTGGATCCTGGATGAGCTGGCAAGCCGCTATCCGGAAGGTTTGTGCGTCACCTATGTAGAGCCTTCGGGTAAGATGATGGCGCTATCCCAAAAGCGGAATTTGGGCGGCAATAAAGTGCGTTTTGTGCAGCTGCCTATAGAGCAGTTCGTGACCGAAGAACGGTACGACTGTATCCTCACAGGTTTTGTCTTCGATAATTTTTCCCACGAGAAGGCCGCGCGGGTGATCGGTCTGCTTCATCCTCTATTGACGGAAGGCGGCCATTGGCTTTATGCGGATTTCCATTGTCCGCCCAGGAAAGGAAAGCTTTGGCAGCGGATGCTCTTGCGGACGATGTATTTTTCGGCCCGCCTGATCTGCAAGGTGGAGGCCAATGATCTGCCGGACGCCGAAGCTTTATTTGCGGCGGAAGGTTTTGGGGTCGTTACGAGCTCTTATCGCTACGGGGGGTTCATTAAGTCTATTGTACTAACTGCGCTTCCAGCAGCTCTTCGCTGATCTTACCCTCTTTTACGGAAAGGAAATAAGTGTGGCTGCTGCCATCCAGAGCGATGGAGCGGCTGTATCTTTCGTTGAGGAAGACGATGCCGGCCTTGTCGTCGCAGGCATATCCCGGAGTCATCCGACCGTCGAGGAGGGCGGCTATGTAGAGTGGCTTACGGGAGGGCTCGCTATGGTAATGCGGACAATGACTAAAAGGTAAGAAGGCCAGTCCAGCAACGATAGAAAGGGCCTTGGGGCGGGAGTCGCTATAGCCGGCATTGAACCAGCAGAGGGAGCCTGCGCTGCCACCGGCAAGGATGATCCCTTTGTTATAGGCCTTACGCAGAACGGTATCTATGCCTTGCGCTTTCCAGATGGCGATCATGTTCAGGGTGTTTCCGCCTCCTACGATGATCGCGTCCATGCTCAGGAGCTTTTCCTCGAACGACTGTTGCCTGAAGTCGCTGTTGATCCATACGCTAAGCCAATAGGGCTCGACGGAAACGTCGTGGCAGAGCTCATACCAGTTGTTGATGCCATTGGGATTATCGGCGGAGGCTGTCGGGAGGAAGCAGATCCTGGGCTTGCTCTTGCCGGTGAGGGCGATCACCTGTTTGATGAAGGCTTTTTGGATCTGGCCACCGTAAGCCAGGATCGTTCGCGTTGGAGCGTTAGCATCGGGCTGGGCGAAGGCAATAAAGGAAAACATGCAGGCAGTCAAGGCGAGGAGGAAGGTCTTTTTCATAAAGCCAATGTACGATAGAAATCCCTATTTTTAGGCTATGAAGATCGGCGTAGCACAGACCAGGCCTGTGAAAGGGGAGGTGGCCGCTAACATAGCCCACCATAAAAAGCTGATAGCCCTCGCTGTGGAGCATGAGGCAACTATCCTTGTGTTCCCGGAGCTTTCTATTACGGGATATGAACCCGAGCTTGCCGCGGAGCTGGCGACGACGCAAGATGACCAGCGGTTCGACGATTTTCAGCTGATCAGCAATGGGAGCCGCATCACCATCGGCATCGGCGTACCGATAAAAGCCGAAACGGGCGTTATGATCGGCATGGTGCTGTTTGCGCCGAACAAGCCGAGACAGACTTATGCGAAACGTTATCTGCATGCCGATGAGCTACCCTATTTTATAGCCGGAGAAGAGCAGGTTTTCCTGACGGGAGAGAGTGATAGGATCGCACTATCGATTTGTTATGAGCTGTCTGTCCCGGGGCATGCGGAATACGCTTTTGAAAATGGGGCGAATATTTATTTGTCCAGCGTGGCCAAGACGGCTGCCGGTGCGACGAAGGCCATAGAGACCCTGACCGATATCGCGAGCCGATATTCGATGGCGGTGCTGTTCTCGAGCTGCATTGGGCATTGCGACAATTTTGATTGCGGCGGCAAGACCTCTGTGCTTAGCAAGGAGGGGAAGCTGCTGGCACAGCTGGATGGTATCCACGAAGGCATCCTTATTTACGACACCGATACAGAACAAGCCCTTGAAAAAGACATTTAACCTTTTTGTCCTTAGCCTCGGGTTGGTAACGGGGGTGGGGGTACCCGGGGCGGGGGCGCAAGACCTTACTATCCGGCCGGCATTGCTGCATGGGGACTGGCCCGCCAGTTGGATCTCCTGTCCCGGGGTGGCGAGGCGGGCTTATGGGGTCTTTCATTTCCGCAAAACGATTGTATTGGATGCAGTGCCGGAGCGCTGTGTCGTGCATCTGTCGGCAGATAATCGCTACCGGTTATTTGTGAACGGCAAGCCTGTCTGTTTCGGGCCGGCCCGCGGTGAGCTGGCGCATTGGAACTTCGAGACCATCGACATCGCGCCCTTTTTGCAAAAAGGTGAGAATACGGTGGCGGCCCTGGTATGGAACATGGGAGAATATGCGGCGGTGGCGCAGATCAGCAATCAAACGGCCTTCCTGCTGCAAGGGGATTCGACCGCCGGGGAGGTCATGAACACGAATTCCAGCTGGAGAGTCATGCGGGACAGCGCGTATAGCCCTTGTTCGACGGAGACCGGCGCTTTGTTGAGGACCTACTATGTCGCGGGTCCCGGGGATGCCGTCAATGGAGCCAATTATCCCTGGGGTTGGGAACAGCCCCATTACCCTGATAAGGACTGGTACCAGGCGATCGAGATCTCCCATCCTGTGACCACGGGTTATGGAACGGACAATATCTGGACGCTGGTCCCGAGGGCCATTCCACTGATGGAAGAGACGGTGCAACGAATACCGGTGGTGCGGCGGGCTACGGGGCATATGAGCAGCGATTTTCTCCAGGGGCATGCGGTCGTGATCCCGGCGCATGATTCGGCGGTCATCCTGCTGGACCAGACCTATAATACCGTTGCCTATCCGCAGCTGCTGGTTAGCAAGGGGAAGGGCAGCGTGATAAAAATGACCTATGCCGAAGCTTTGTTCGACAGCCGGCGGCAGAAAGGTAACCGAAATGATATAACCGGGAAGGAGATCCTGGGCAACTATGATATCTTCAGGCCCGATGGCGGGATGCAGCGGCTATTCCGCCCGTTGTGGATGCGGACCTACCGTTATCTGCAGCTGCATGTCGTCACGGGTGACGAGCCGTTGACCATAGAAGACTTTTATGGAATGTATACCGGCTATCCGTTCCGCCAGCAGGCC
>JAMFRX010000254.1 GCA_026224995.1 Puia dinghuensis | reverse complement strand
TAAGAGATAAGAATGGCTCCGGCTTCTATGGCGAACCCAATAAAGGCCAGCCAGGCGAGAATGAGCATCAGGCCGAGCAAGCGCTCGGTTTTGATTTTGTGTTCCATTGCTTTCAATAATTATTTATCGAATATCGATAATAATTTATTAATAAGCAAATAATTCAAGAGTTTTTTTATTCCATTCTTATGGCATTGGCGGGGTTGCGTCTTGCGGCGCGGAAGGTCTGCGATCCGATGGTGATCAGGCCTAATGCGACCAGGAGGAGGGTTCCTTCCAGGATTGTAGCCAGGCCGAAGTCCACGCGGTTGGGAAATTTCCGGAGCCATAGATTGTTGAGTATATAGCTGAGCGGGGCAGCGATGAGCACGGACAGGATCAGGATCTTTAGAAAGGCTTTGGAGAGGAGGAGGACGATCCCGGAATCCTTTGCGCCGAGGATCTTGCGGATGCCTACTTCTTTTATTCTCCGTTCGGTGGTATAGGTGGCCATTCCCAGCATGCCCAGGCAGGCGATGGTAACGGCGATGAAAGCCATGAAGCCGAGGATGGAGACTATATCGAAGAAGCCCTGGGAGGTTGCGGCTAACTGGTCGTCGAAGAACTGGTACTTAAGGGAATGGATCGGGTCGATGGTCTTCCAGGTTTTGGCCAAACTGGCCAGGGTGGTCCTGTTATCCGGGGAGGCGATCCTGACGTTGACGAAGCGGAACAGGCTGGGCTGGTTCTGAAGGATGAGGGGCTGGATCTGGTCGTGGTCCAGGTTCATGTGAAAGTTTTGGAGTACTCCGACGACGACCATAGTGGTGGTATCATTGCCCTGGGAGGTTAGTGCCTGGCCGATGATATCGGATGGGTGTGTGTAGCCGAGGGCTTTGGTTGTGGCTTCGTTTACGAGGATGGACTGGCTGGCGTTAGATGGCAGGCCTCTTCCGGCGATCAGCTTCAGTTGCAGGTTATCTACAAAATTTCCGTCTGTCCGTAGGATCTGGACATTCTTGTAGTCTTCCTTTTGTCCTGCCCGCTTTACATTCATTCCTTCCGACCGGCCGGTGATGGGGATATAATCGCAGGCCGAGATGTTGGTGACGCCGGGTGTATTGGCGAGCTTCTGCAAAACCATTCTATAGTCATTGCCCTGAAGGTCTATGTTTACGATATTCTTTGAAGTGAACTCATACTTGAATTTAAGGAAATGGCTGAACTGGTTATAGATCAACAGCGAGCTGATGATGAAGACCAGGGAGATAGCGAATTGGGTAACGCCCAGCACTTTCTGCATTTTCAGCTTACCCGGGCGCATGCTCGCAAAATGTTTGAGGGCTTTTACGGGCTGAAATCCGGATAGGTAGAGGGCAGGGTAGATGCCGGACACGAGACCGATGAGCAAGGCAAAAATGGTAAAGCTGAGATAGACCGTGATGCTGCTGTTTAGCGTAAAGTGCAGGTATTGATTGACCCAGAGCCCCAGGAAGGCGGCCCGGATGACCACTAGAATGACGATGGCCATGAGCAGCGCGGTTAGCGCGGTGAGGATCGATTCGCTTAGGAACTGGAAGGCGATATTCTTTCTACTGGCGCCATTGACCTTGCGAACGCCGATCTCTCTTGCCCGGGTGAGGGCTCTGGCGACGGACAGGTTGGTATAGTTCAGGCAGGCGGAGAGCATGATCACGAGCGCAAGGATCGATAAGAAATAATATACCACGCGTGGCAGGGTGATGTTGGGCTCATTGCCGAGTAAGATGCCTGGCGAGATGTTGGTGAGCTTCTGGCCCATCATCTTAAAGCCTTTAAAATCCTTGAGGTCTTTGTATTTGACGGAAGTCAGTGCGTTAAGCGAGGTGTTGAGATCTTGTTCGCTCTTCCCGGGTTGGACCAGTGCGTAGGTAAAGCAGTGGTACAAATCCTGCCAATCCGTTTTTGAGTCAGCAATAAGGGTGTCGGCGATCAGTTTCTGCATCGAAGAGACGGATACGAGGACGTCGAAGTTCAGGTGGGACTTGTAATGTTTGTCGGCGATGATGCCGGTGATGGTGTAGGTTCCCCAGTTTTTAGGGGTCGCAGATTCGCCCTGGCCTCTATAGTTGGATAGACTCCTGTCTGTGAAGTTTATGGTCTTGCCGATCGGGTCTTCGTCTTTGAACAGGATGCGGGCTGTCTCGTCGCTTAGGACCATGGAGTTGGGTGCCTGCAGGGCGGTTTCCTTGTTGCCCTTGCCCAGTTCGAAGCTGAAGATGTCGAAAAAGGAGGGGTCGGCAAAATAGCCGCGGAGCTCCGTGGATTGATGATCGTATGCGGCATCGCCGCCGACGCCCATGACCAGGTGCGTGGCTTCTTTGACGACGGGGTCCTTGTCCTGTAGTGCGCCGGCGAGTGGAAAGGGGCTGGTGGCGTAGGGATTTCGGTAGTCCGGTCGATCGCAGAGGATGCGATAGGTGCTGTTTCGGTTCGTATTGAACTGGTCGTAGTTTTTTTGATCCGACAGCATCAGGATGATGAGCATACAAACGGACATGGCGGCGGCCAGGCCGAAGACGTTGATAAAGGAGAATGACTTATACTTTAGGAGATTCCGAAGCCCAACTTTCAAGTAATTGAGGATCATAGCATAATGTTTGATGGGGCATCAGACGCGAAGGAACAAGATCGGGTTACGGAATTTCCTTCATTTATTATGGCTTTCGTGTGTTCTCCCTATTTGATTGATAAGCCGGATAGCTGCCGCGTTCTACTCCAACACTACCCGAGATCGAGAATGTTCTGGCGTCGTTGACGTAGATGAATCCGCCTTCTAAACGGGCATTCAATTTGAGATCGTAGGGTTTGGAACCGGGGTCTGCGAGGAAGCGATTGGCGCTAAAGACCGTGGGGGCTGCGGAAATGCCGGTGAAGGCGTAGAAGTTGTTGTTCAGGGGACGGGTGAGCTGGAGGCCGAAGGGGACGGAGACATAGCTTGCGCCGCCGTAGCGGGAAAAGATCGTGCCAGCAGAAAGGCCGGTATAGCTGTTTAGATGCCATTTGCGGTCTGAAGGAAGGCTGGACAATGGCAGGGTATAGGTGGGGTAGGGAGTCCAGGGGATATAGCCCAAATGAGTAGGGGGCAGGGGTTGGCTAACGGAGATGGGTTGGGTGACGGGTATGGGCTTCTGGGCCTTTAGGGAAAGGAAGGAGAGTGAGGCCAATATTGCCAGTAGTATACGCACCATAGCAAGTTACAGAATATTTCGGTGGCATAGTTTTTTCAGCAATATTAAAAAACGCTATCGCCATGGAAAAAAATACGCAACACCCTGCCAATCAGGGCAATGAAAATGCAAGACAGCCTGATCCCGAAACACTTGGGACTACCGACCCCCAGGAACATATGAAGGGGCCTATTTCATCCTTAATGCAGAAAACGAAGGATGGGGCGCAGAAGAACGATGATAAGGAGAAGGATAAGCATGAGCATAAGAAGAATAACACGGGTGGGGATTTTATTTCCAAGTGAACGGCCCGGCAGCCGGGGGCCAGGCTGAATTCAGTGGCAGCCTATCTCAGGGTTTGTAAGTAGCTGTACATATCCCGGCCGGGGTCGGCGTCGAGGGAATGGAGCTTTTTACGATAGTACTCCCGGACGTCTTTCCAGGTGTAGTAGGGGAAGCGACTTGTGGGGATGGGAAGATGGATGGGATGTTCGTTATACAGGACTTTTAGCAGGTAATCGCCACTGCCTTGGCTGCGATAGAAGACCCACTGGATGTTGGCGCTATAGCCGATGAGGTGGTCCGATCTCCACACGTCTGCATAATGGAATGGGTTGGTTACCGCGACGGCGGCGCCTTCGCAGCCCATGAGGGTCGCGATGGGTGACATTGTCTCGGCGTGCGCGAAGCGCAGGTCGGCGCCTTTTTTGCCGGAAGCGAGCCACTTGTCGGAGCTTTGGATAAAATCCGCCAGCAGGGGGGCTGCTACGCGGACCTGGATGCCTGTGGGGTCGAGGCCCGGTCCTTTTACATAGTAATCTCTTGCCGCATCGACGAATTCCAATGATGCCGCTTCTTTTTCCGATAAGAGGGAGAAGATGTCGGCGTCTTCTTTTTTATAGCCGGCTGTCTGCAACTCTGCTTTGAGCCCGGGGGCGATGACGGCGGCGGAATGCATGGCCGATATAAAGGCGTCGGGGCGGGTGAAAGCCGGAAATTCCCCTTGCTCCAATCTTACGGCCCAGGTGTCATTGAAGAGGCGGTGGAGGATGGCGGTATTGGCTGAGCGATAGGGGTCAGCGGATTCGAGCCGGGCTTGCGCTTCTTTCCAGGCGCCTTTTTTTTCGAAATCCTTATAGGCTGGTGAGAGGGAGAAGAACCGAAGCCGGATGCTGTCATTGGGTGTATTGGTGATATACCGGGAGGCGGAGGCGAGGCCTTTGAGGAACTGTTCCGCGCTTTGTACTGTGCGAGGCTCGGGGGTGCTGACGACTTCGAGGCAATCTTCGGGCTGGCGTACCACGGTGGGATAACGGTCACCCATATCTTTTCCAATGCTATATTGTTCTACTTCGCCGATGGCGGTCAGTTTCCCGGAAGGGTAGTTCTGTTCTACGGTGAGGAGCGCCTGTACCATCTTCTGAAGCCGGATGCCGTCGGGGCGCAGGGCGCCGGAATCGGCGGCGGTCCGGAGGAAGGCGTCCAGCTTCAGCAGTTCGTTGGTGCCGGTGGCGTGGCGGGCCCCGTGCCGGCCGATATAATTAATGAAGAAAGGCGAGTAGCCCGAAGGGACCGGGGCATCGGTGTCCTGGCCCGTGGTATAGAGCGTCTTTGTCCCGAGAGGGGGAGCATAGCCGGCGCCCTGAGCGGCGGCGGTAAGACAGAGGACGGTGAAGATGGCGGTTGAAAATGTGCGGTACATGATCATAGTAAAAAGGGGGCCGGTGTTCGCACCGGCCCCAGATAGTTGCTGTAGCTTAATGTTTGTTTCCGGTGCCGTTACTTTGATAGGCTCCCATATCCACTCCCGGCAGGGTGATCTCTGTGGCGCCATAGTTTGGATCCACTTTTACCTTAGCCAGGGGCGCGAAGGCGGTAGTTCCTTTGCCGATAGCCGTGGAACCGGTATTCAGGTGGAAGTCGAACCCGGAGGCATTGTTCACATTGACATAATTGGTGTTCGGCAGGGTAAAGGTCTTGAAGGCAGGACTGTTCTTGCCTACTTCGGCGGTGCCGTCATAAGAAGCGCCCGGCACATAGCCGACGGGCAGGTAGGTGGAAGGGACGGGGTAGTCCGTAGTCTGGGGATGGGTGGCATCGCCTACGGAATAGAATTCGTCGGCGACCTGGACGGAGTCACCGTAGAAATAGCTGTTGCCGTACTGGGAGTTCAGGGTATCGGCCGTGTTGACGATGCGCATCCCGATCTTACAATTCACGATGAGGTTATCGTAGATATATGCCTCGCCGTCTTTTTCCAGATTTATGGAACCGCCGTGACCGGAGGTGGAAGACTGGCGGTAGCCGCAGTCGATATAGGTATTGTTGTAGCAATGGATGTTACATTCCACGGGGGTAGCGCCGGCATTGGAGATCTTGGTCCCGTTGGTAGCGGAGCCTACAAACACATTGTAAGCGATATCGCCTACGGTGCCGCTTTTCACGTTGACGGATTCGCCGGTGTTGCTACCGGATTTTTCGAACGTATTGCGCATGACATTGATATTGCCGTAGGTTATACGGACGGCATCGTCTGTGGAGCCGTAGATCCAGCTGTCTTCGAGGTCGAAGACGCCGTTGGGGTTCTGGAAGAGGATCAGCCAGGAGGCTGTACCCGCGGTGGTGCCTGCTACGGGGGCCTGACCGAAAGTGGCGCCGCCGAATTCCAGGTGGGTCCATTTCATGATGAACAGCTTACAGGTGGTATCGCAGTTGATGCCATCCCATGCACCCTGGAAGGCTGGATCGCTGGTGAGGGCTGCGGTGATGGAGGCGAATGGCTGGTCCTGGTGGGTGGTGCCGGGCGTGATAAAGTTGGGCGCCGTCTGTGTACCCAAGGAAATAAAGCTTCCCTTTACGATGATGTCGTATTTGCCGGGGATCTTGATGGTCACGCCGGATTGCAGGGTCAGGGTATCGCCTGCGGGAACGGTGATGTCGCCGCCCAGGGTGTAGGTCTTGCCGGCGGCCATCGTACCGGAGACATTACCGGAGAGGGGATTGGTGTTGTCAATCGTCGCAACCGTTGGCGGAGGAGGAGTCGTGCCGCCACCATTGTTGTTGTTGCTGGATTTCGAGCAGGACGCCAGGATCAGCAAGCCCGCTGCTGCCCCTACTATCTGCATCTTTCTTACTTGGATCATACTACTTGTTTTTATATTGTTATTATAAGTGATAGCGGATGCCCGCCAGATACGTTTGGCCGAATTGTTTCTTTTCCACGAGGGTGCGGTCGCTGCGGTGAGCGGCATCGGGGAATTCCGTTTTTATATTTTGGGTCGGCGGGAAATACATCTCGATGATATCCGCCGTATTCAGCAGGTTGTTGAGCTTCACGTATACGGAGAAATGTTTGCCGATGGTCTTTTCACCAGAGAAGTCGAGGACGGTGGTGCCCCGCTGCCAGTAGTCCATGCTGTTGTCGGGGGTACCGTACTGCGAGAGGTAAACGATGTGCTTCCCGGTGTAGATCGCGGCCAGCTGTAGGTCGATACCGCTCTTGGGATCTTTGTAGAGCAGGGAGACGTTGCCGATATGTGCGGCCTGGCCTTGCAGGGGGCGGTCTTTGTTGATCAGGGTGGAAGTGGCGCCCGACGGGCCCACATAATAATACTTGTAGACAGTAGGGATATTGCTGTGGGTATAGGTGTAGTTGGCCGACACGCCGAGCTTGTTCCAATAATGGGTATAGACGAGCTCGCCGCCGAAATTGGTAGCCGTACCGACGTTGGAGGGCTCGATCGCGCTTTCGCTGGTGGCGGGGCGGGCGTAGACATATTCGATGGGATCTTCTATACGTTTGTAGAAGCCGCCTACCAGGAGCTGGTCGGAAAGGCCGGGGAAGAGCTCATAACGGAGGTCGACGTTCTGTGCTTTGGAATGCCTGAGGGTGGGATTGCCGATCTCGTCGTAGTACTCACCCGGGAAATCATAGGGGATGATCTCGAAATAGCCGGGGCGGCTGATGGAGCTGAAATAGGCGAGATGGAGGGCGGAGATCTTGCTTAGCTGATATTTTACCTGAAGACTGGGCAGTGGATCGAGATAGGACTGGTCACCAGTTTTGTTGGTGGTCCCTGCGCTGAGGGCCGTCTGGTCATAGGTCTGATGCGTATTCTCGAAGCGGACGCCGGCAAGGACGTTCCAGCGGGCATTCTTCCAGCGTACCGAGCCATAGCCGGCTTCTATATCTTCCTTTGCTTCGTAAATATTGGGGTTGTTGGTTGAATAGGTGCTTAGCTTAAATGGCGCGTCGGCGAGGTCAGTGTAGCCGGCGGCTGTCAGGGGCGTGAAGTTGTAGTCGACATAATAGTTATTCCGGTCTTTATGGCGGGCCATGCCGCCGGCGGCGATCTCGAAGGCATTACCGCCGGAGCGGAAGGTATAGTGCAGGTTCAGGTAGCCGGCGATATCCTGGTCGGAGTTATGCTGCCAGAGGCGTTCCATGCCGTCGATCTGGGGCAGGGGAAAATGAGGGCGGAGCTGGCCGGCGGTATCGCCGAACTCCTGGTGGAGGGTCAGGGTGGCGCGGTCCGGCATCTTCTGGCCGGCATCGGAGTAGGCCGCAGACCAGTCGATAGTGAAGCGGCTTCCTATGGAGTGCTGGCCCTGCAAGGTGGCGTTGTAGACCGTCTGGAAATCGCCGCGGGAGCGGGAGGAATAGGTGACGTCCTTGCTGATCACGTTGTTGCCCAGTGGTGAGTTATCGCCGGTGTCGGTGATCATTCGCGACTGATAGGAATTCAGGCGGATATAGACGGTGTAAAAGCTGATGCGGCTGTGTTCGCCGAGCCGGTAGTCCAGCTTGGCGTGAGCGCCCATCCGGTCTTCGTGGGTGCTATAGGTGCGGAACTGCTCGTCGGTCATCAAGGGAGCTCCTGCGGTAGGATCCGGCTGCGGGCTTAGCTCGAAGAACTGGTCCTTCGTCAGCCGGTTAGTGCTTTGGATGGAGCCACTGAGGATGATGCCGAGGCGGTTGTCGAGATAGCGGTTGCCGACGGTCAGGCCCAGCTGTCCGTCGGGCAGCGGTTGTTTCTGGCTGAACTGGAGGTTCTTCGTGGTGAAGTCGGAATATACGGGTGTATAGCTCGCGGAGTGGATCTCGTTAGGGGCATTGGAATTGACGGCCCCGTGCTGGTATGTCGTGAAAGACTGATTGAAGAGCGGCTGCGCATAACCGCCGGCGGCATTTGCGTTGACGGTGAGGTGGGAGGGCGGATCTTTCATCACCATGTTCATTACGCCGCCTATGGCATCGCCTTCCATGTCCGGGGTGAGCGATTTGATCACCTCCAGCCGTTGCAGCATCTCGGAGGGGAACATATCCATGGGGACGTAACGGTTCTTATCGTCGGGGCTGGGGATCTTGATCCCGTTGACGAGGGTATAGTTATAGCGTTTGTCCATGCCGCGGATCACGGGATAGCGGCCTTCGCCGTTGTCGCCTCTGTCGACGGTCACGCCGGAGACACGCCGGAGCACATTGGCTACTGTGACGTCCGGCATCAGCTGCAGCTGATGAGTGGAAAGGATATTTACGACATTGTCCGAGACTTTCTCCAGCTGGCGGGCGCCTGCATCGGTGGCGCCGGAAGTGCGGCTAACCACGACTGTTGCTGTCTGCAGGCTGGTATGGTTGGGTTGGAGGGCGAGATCCT
>JAMFRX010000253.1 GCA_026224995.1 Puia dinghuensis | reverse complement strand
AGTGAAGTCGAATGGGTGAAGCAGATCCCTGCCCGCGTCGAAGGGTACGACAGGATGGAATTCGGCCCGGTGCCTTTTCAATATGGCGGAGAGCGAAGACATGAGCGAAGACATGGTTAGTATTCTTAAACAACGACATTGATCATCTTGTTCTTCACATAGATGACCTTTTTAGGCGGATTGCCGGCCAGCCATTTCTGTACGGTGTCGTCGGCAAGGACGATGGCTTCTACCTGCTGTTGGGTAGCGTCAAGGGCGATGTTCAGCTCCAGCCGCGTCTTGCCGTTGATGGCCACGGGATAGTTCTTCGCCAATTCTACCAGGTATTGCCCTTCCACTGCAGGATAAGCGGCATTCAGGACCGAGCCGTTATTCCCCAGCTGCTCCCAGAGCTCTTCCGCCACGTGGGGCGCATAGGGCGTCAGTATGATGACAAGCTTCTCCAGCACGTCCTTCTTATGGCATTTTGCGTCGGTGAGCTCGTTAACGCCGATCATGAGCGCGCTGACGCCGGTGTTGAAGGAGAAGCGCTCGGTCGCATCTTCCACTTTTTTGATGGTCCTGTAGATGATCTTCCATTCCGGTTCGGCAGGCTTGTCCGTTTTCCAAACCTTTCCCCTGGTCTCATCGAAAAAGAGGCGCCAGAGCTTGCGAAGAAAACGATGTACGCCTTCGATGCCCTTCGTATCCCAGGGCTTGCTTTGTTCTACGGGTCCGAGGAACATCTCGTACATGCGGAAAGTGTCGGCGCCGAATTTGTCTACGAGGACATCGGGATTCACTGTATTGTACAGCCGCTTGCTCATTTTTTCGACCTCTGCGCCGCAGATATATTTTCCGTCTTCCAGGATGAACTCGGCATATGCATATTCGGGCCGCCAGCTTTTGAAGGCTTGCAGATCGAGCTCCAGGCCGTCGACGATGTTGACGTCAATATGCAATTCGCTGATGGCGATGTTCTCCAGTTCGATGCTATTATCGTTAAAGATATTGCGCACGTTCAGGGAAACGATCTCGTGGAACTGCGGGTTGGTGGCGATTCCCCGGAGACCGGCAGAAACGAATACGGGCGTTCTTTTCGACAGCTCTTCGATGTTCCCCGTGCCCCGGAGCTCCAGGCGATAGACGAAGCGGCTGCTACCCTGGATCATGCCCTGGTTGACCAGGCGCTTATAGGGCTCGTCGTGGCCGATGAAGCCGCGGTCGAAGAGGAATTTGGTCCACATGCGGCTGTAGAGCAGATGGCCGACGGCGTGTTCGGTGCCGCCGATGTAGAGGTCTACCTGTCCCCAGTAGTCGGAGGCGGCGCGGCTGCAGAAGGTCTCGTCGTTATGGGGGTCCATATACCGCAGGAAATACCAGCTGCTGCCGGCATAGCCGGGCATGGTGTTGGTCTCCAGGTGTCGTGCCGTCCATGCGGGGACATTGGCCAGGGGGCCTTCGCCTTCCGGGCCGGGGCCATATTTTTCAATGTGCGGGAGCTCGAGGGGGAGGCTGGTCTCCGGGAGCGCAGAGGCGACGCCGTCCTTCCAGACGATAGGGAAGGGCTCGCCCCAATAGCGCTGACGGCTGAAGGCCGCGTCGCGCATGCGATAGTTGACCTTGCGGCTGCCGATGCCTTTTTCTTCCAGGTGGTGGATGGCGATCAGGATGGCATCCTTCATAACGAGGCCGTCGAGGAAGCCGCTGTTCTGCAGAATGGCCTCCTTGGTAGAATTGGCCTCCACCCCGTTGAAGTAGTCGCCGATGATATTGGTGACGGGCAGATCAAAGTGGCGGGCGAACTTAAAGTCGCGCTCATCGCCACAGGGCACCGCCATGATCGCCCCCGTACCATAGCCGGCCAGGACGTATTCCGATGTCCACACCGGGATATGCAGCCCGCTGAACGGATGGAGGGCATAGGCGCCGGTGAAGCAGCCGGTGATCTTTTTCTCCGCCATCCGCTCCCGTTCGCTGCGGCTCTTCACATAGGTGAGATAGTCGTCCATGGCCGCACGCTGCGCCGGCGTCACGACAGTGTCGAGGAGCGCATGTTCAGGTGAGATGACCATGAAGTCGACGCCAAAAAGGGTATCCGGACGGGTAGTATAGACGCGCAGCTTGCCCGCTTCGGGCTGGCCGACGATATCAAAATCAATTTCGGCGCCGAAGCTCTTCCCTATCCAGTTGGTCTGCATCTCCTTCATCGCGTCGCTGTAGTCTACGGTCTCCAGTCCCTGCAGCAGGCGGTCGGCATAATCGGTGATCCGGAGATACCATTGCCGCAGCTTCTTTTTTACGACGGGATAGCCGCCGCGTTCGCTTACGCCGTTGATCACCTCGTCATTGGCGAGCACGGTCCCCAGCGCCTCGCACCAGTTGACCTCGCCATAGCCGCAATAGGCCAGGCGGTAGTGCATGAGGATCTCCTGGCGGCGGCGGTCGTCGAAGGCTGCCCACCCGGCAGCCGTAAAGCGCAGGGAGGCATCGCCGGGACAGGGATGCGCGGCATTCCCCTCCTTCTCGATGATCCGCACCAGCCATTCGATAGGCACGGCCTTGTTTTCCCGCTTATCGTACCAGCTGTCGAACAATTGGAGAAAGATCCACTGGGTCCATTTGTAATAGCCGGGGTCCGAAGTCCGGAAGGAGCGGTCCCAATCGAAAGAAAAGGCGATATTATCCAGCTGCTTGCGGAAATTGGTGATATTGTTCTCCGTCGAGACAGCGGGGTGGATGCCATGGTCGATGGCATATTGCTCGGCAGGAAGGCCGAAGGCATCATAGCCCATGGGATGGAGCACATTGAAACCTTTAAGCCGTTTGTAACGGGCGAAGATGTCGCTGGCGATATAGCCCAGAGGATGGCCAACATGCAGCCCGGCGCCGCTCGGATAGGGGAACATATCCAGCACGTAATACTTGGGCCGGGAGGTGTCATTGCTCACTTTATAGGCCCCTTCCGCTATCCAGCGCTGCTGCCATTTCTTTTCAATATCGCCAAAATTGTACTCCATGGATAAATTCCTCTCGTGTTGGAAAAAAGTTAAAAGGTTGTCTGATACCGAAATAATGCCGGCAAACCATCGTTAAAGGGGTAGCAAAAATACGGATTAGCACGCTAATTCACCGGTAAAAAGGGGGCTAAGATGGCCTTAAACCGTTATTTTTGTCCTACTAACTTAATTAAACTACGATACTCATGGCTCAATTTGGAAAAGGCTATGCCAAGCGTTCCACTCCTTCCTATTTTATGGCTATTGTAGGTGTTTCCTTAGTCCTGTTCCTGCTGGGTTTGTTAGGCTGGATCGTGATCAATGCCAACCGCCTGGGAGAGAATTTCAGGGAGAATGTGGAAGTGCAGGTATACGTCCGGCAGAACATTTCCGCCAAGGACAGTGCAGCCCTGGTACAGTTTGTCGCCGCACAGCCTTATGTGAAGAGCTATAATTACGTTACCAAGGAAATGGCGAGGCGGCAGTTCGTGGGCGACGGGAACGACGATTTCATGAGCGTGCTGGACCAGAATCCCCTGCCTGCCAGCGTGGATTTCAGGCTCAAGAGCGAATATGCGAATGCCGACTCGCTCAACAAGATCAAGGCCGATTTCAGTCAGAACTTAGCCGTCGACGAGGTCAAGTACAATAAGAAGCTCGTGACCAACCTGAACGATATGATCCGGAAAGTGAGCCTGGCCCTGCTGGTGATAACGGTGCTCATTTCCGTTGCCGTGATCATCCTTATCGACAATACCATCCGGCTGGCTATGTTCAGCAACCGCTTTTTGATCAAGACCATGCAGATGGTAGGGGCCACCCGGTGGTTCATCGCCCGGCCCATGGACCGGCGGGCCATCGTAAACGGGGCCATCAGCGGGCTGATCGCCATCGGCGGCATCGTCGGCATCATCTTCGTCTGTGAAACCTGGCTGCCGGACATGAAGGCCCTTCGCGACTATACCCTGCTGTCCGGAATGTTTATCGTCATGATCCTGCTGGGGATCTGTATCTCCTTCATCAGCACCCACCGGAGCGTGGTAAAGTATCTCAAAATGAAGCTGGACGATTTGTACTAATCCTGTATATTGCAGGCCCAATCATTTATTTTATTATGGCAACGGTAACGACCAAAAAAGCAGCTCCTTCTTCTGCCCGGGTGGCGTCCCGCATCCCTCATCAGAACATCCCTTTATTCGGAAAGGACAATTATCGCTGGATGCTCATCGGGCTGGTAGCGGTTGCCCTGGGCCTGATCCTCATGGGCGGCGGTAAGAGTAAGGACCCTAATGTATTTAATCCCAAGGAGATATATAGTTTTACCCGGATAACGCTCGCT
>JAMFRX010000252.1 GCA_026224995.1 Puia dinghuensis | reverse complement strand
GGATAAAAAAATGGCGGGACTCCCTGGGACTCAAGAAAGCCGGGCTATATCTGGCGCAGCTGGTCAGAATGCAGGAAGAGATCGGCACCGGCGGAGGGGGGTTTCGGTATATCTATGCAGCCTTCCTGCAGGAAGCCTTTGCCTACCACGCCGACGACGCCTTGCCCAGGCTCTCCGGTCTGTTCACCCGGTCGGGAGACCTATGGCGGGATGCAGCGGTACAGGCCGCAGGCATTTACAAGGGCAGGATAGGCAGCCAGGAAGACTTCAACCGCATGGGCGATTACCTCATAGAGATAGCGGAGCTGGAGAAACAAGGCTTCAAGGAATTGTCTAAAATCCACTGGCGTCTATGAGCTCCCTTACGCCAGCCCTCCGGATAGATGACCTGACTTTTAGCTATCCTAAACAGCCGGAGCTGTTCGCACATTTTGAGCTGGAGATAGCCGCAGGAAGACGTTTCGGGCTGTTCGGGCCTAACGGTGCAGGAAAGACGACGCTCATGCACCTGATGACGGGCCTGCTTCGGCCATCTGCCGGTAGCATCCGCATCTTCGGCAAGGCCGTGAACCACAGGGATGTTTCGGCCCGGGCTTTGTTTGGTTTCATCCCCCAGGATTTTTCTTTTTACCAGGACCTCAGCCCGGTGGAGAACCTCGAGTTTTTCGGCGCCTGGTGCGGTCTTACCCGCAACACCATCCGGGAGAGAACCACCGAGCTGCTCGACATCCTTGGTCTGGCGGAGGTCCGCGATAAGAAGGTCGCTCATTTTTCCGGCGGCATGAAGCGAAGGATCAACCTTGCCATCGGCGTCATCCACCGGCCACGCCTTTTGTTTTTGGACGAGCCTACCGTAGGTGTAGACGTCCAAACCCGACATGCCATCATCCGTTACCTCAAGCAGCTGAATGCCGAAGGCACCACGCTCGTCTATACCTCCCACCAGCTCGGTGAAGCGGAAGACCTCTGTGAAACGGTGGCGCTCATCGACAAGGCCCGCATTGTCGCCTATGACGATCTGGACAATCTGCTCTCCGCCCACCGCATGGATGGACTGGAAGGCTTATTCTTACAATTAACCGGAAAAGAATACCGAGACCTATAATGTACAAGCTCTTCGCCACCATAGTAAAAGATACCAGGGTGCTGGCACGCGACAAAGTCGGGCTGATCTTTATATTCGGCATGCCGATATTATTGGTGCTGATAGTCACGAGCATCCAGAACAGCACCTTCGAAATGGCGAGCAGGAAGATGGTGCCGCTGCTGGTATGTAACAAGGACACGGGCGCATCCAGCCTTGAATTCCTCCAGGCCGTCGATAAGATAGGCCTGTTCCGCCTGATCGAAACACCTGCCAGCGAATCGGAGCAGACGATCCGCGAACGCGTGCAGCAGAAAGATGCGCTGCTGGGGTTGGTGATACCCGCGGATTTCTCCGCCCGGATGGCAGCCCGGGCGAAAAACGTGTCGGACAAAGCCCTCACCAGCTTCGGGCTGGACAGCACGCGGCATGGCGGTGACATCACCACCATGCCGCTTCCACTATACTATCATCCCATTCTACAGGAATCCTTTCGCCACAGCACGGAAGGTGCGCTCTACAGCGCGCTACAGCTGGTAGAAAGCAAGCAGATCCTGAAGACCCTATATTTTTCACTGAACGAAAAAGAGCTGCCGGACTCTTTGGAAAAAGAGCTCCTGAGCACCCGCACCCTCATCACCGAGCTGCCCGTATCCCGCAATGGAAGCAGGTATACTCCCAACGCCTCGCAGCACAATGTTCCCGCCTGGACTATCTTCGCGATGTTCTTTG
>JAMFRX010000251.1 GCA_026224995.1 Puia dinghuensis | reverse complement strand
ATCGACACCCTGGAAACGCAATTCGACCATAAGAGCCTCTATCTGACCCTACGCCTGCAGGAACTGAGGCAGGGGGCGGGACTGCCTATGCGGCTCGACACCCTGGTTAGCCTCCGACAGTATACGGCCCTCGGCAATTGCTATTGGGGTGAGGACAAACCGTTTTTTTTCGACAATGCCATCCAGAACACCCTGCTCATGTACCGCCTCCTGCGTGCCGAAGGCAGCTACGATGCCCTGTTGAGAAAGACGAGGGACTACCTGCTGGAAAAACGTGGCGGAGGGCACTGGCGCAATACCTATGAATCAGGCCTGATCCTGCGGGCACTCCTGCCCGACCTCCTCACGGCAAAGGGAGCCTTGCCGACCCCCTCGCTCACCGTCAACAGCATTCCTATAGACAGCTTTCCCTACGATGCGCAGGCGGCGCCCGGCTCACCCCTGCAAGCCAGCCAAAAAGGCTCCTTACCGGTATATTTCACCGCCTACCAGCAGACCTGGAACGCCGATCCCCAAAAGGTAGAAGGCACCTTCATCGTCCGAAGCCAGTTCAAAAAGAACGGTCAGATCCTGGAAAGCCTGACCTCCGGCGAGGCCGACACCCTGGAGGTGGAGGTGCTGGTTAAAGGAGATGCTGACTACGTCCTGGTGGAAGTCCCCATCCCCGCCGGGTGTACCTACTATAATAAGAGCCAAGACTATTGGAATGCAGAGAGTCATAGAGAATACTTAAAAAATAAGTTGAGCATCTTCTGTCAGTCTTTGACCAAGGGACGGCATGTCTTTACCGTGGAGCTCATGCCACGGTATTCGGGCAGGTATCAGCTGAACCCGGCCAAGGCGGAGATGCTTTATTTTCCCGTATTCTATGGGCGGGAAGGGGAGAAAAGGATAAGGATAGATTAGCCGTCGATCGCGGCTGCACATTTAAAGTACATTAAAACGCCTGGTGAGTTCTGCCAACTTGTCACAGTCAATCCCTTTTCTACTTATCTTTGCGGTCTAAATCAAGATAGTAAGATGCTTGAATCGTTGAGTGGCAAGGTTCACGATGAAGGGCGGCAAGGGGAGGCTTATCTGGCGGCAAGCGCCGGGGAGCCTCTGTACCGGAAGAAATTCTATATCGAGAGCTATGGCTGTCAGATGAATTTCTCGGACAGCGAGATCGTGGCCTCTATCCTGAACGACAATGGATTCGGCGCTACCGGAAATTATGCCGAGGCAGATCTTGTTCTGCTGAATACTTGTTCCATCCGCGAAAAGGCGGAACAGACGGTACGCAGCAGGCTGCATATTTTCCGCCAGGTCAAGAAGGAGAGGCCGGGGATGCTCATCGGGGTGCTGGGCTGTATGGCCGAGCGGCTGAAGGGGAAGTTCCTGGAAGAGGAAAAGCTGGTGGATCTGGTGATAGGGCCCGAGGCCTATCGCAGTCTGCCGGGGCTCATCGTGGAAGCTGAAGGGGGCCAAAAAGGCGTCAACGTGCTGCTAAGCCGGGACGAGACCTATGCGGACATTTCGCCAGTACGGCTGGGCAGCAATGGGGTCGCCGGCTTCGTAAGCATCATGCGCGGCTGTAACAACATGTGCTCTTTTTGCGTGGTCCCGTTTACCCGCGGACGTGAACGCTCCCGGGACACTTTGTCTATCCTAAAGGAATGCACCGAACTCTTCGATAAGGGATATAAAGAAGTGACCCTCCTGGGCCAGAATGTCGACAGCTATTACTGGATGGATGAGTCTGCCGACAAGGCGGTCACATTTGCCAATCTCCTGGAGCAGGTAGCCCGCATCGATCCCAGTCTCCGTGTCAGGTTCTCCACCTCCCATCCCAAGGATATCACTGACGAGGTCCTGTATACGATGGCGCGCTACGACAATATCTGCAAATCCATTCATCTGCCCGTGCAGAGCGGCAGCACCCGCATCCTGCAGCTGATGAACAGGACCTATACCCGGGAATGGTATCTGGCGAAGATCGACAGGATCCTATCGATCCTGCCCGGCTGCGCGCTGAGCTCGGACATCATCGCCGGCTTCTGCACCGAGACGGAAGAAGATCACCAGGACACGCTGAGCCTTATGGCCTATGCCCGCTATGACTATAGCTATATGTTCTTCTATAGCGAAAGGCCCGGAACGCTGGCCGCGCGGCGCTATTCGGACGACGTGCCGGAAGCCGTAAAGCGGAGAAGGCTGGATGAGATCGTAAAGCTGCAGAACAGGCTCTCATTGCAATCGAACAAAGGGGACGTCGGTCAAGTTTTCCAGGTGCTGATAGAAGGGGATTCGAAGAAGAGCGGGGATGATTGGCGGGGGCGCAACAGTCAGAACAAAGTCGTGGTATTTCCCAAGGCAGGGTCGCACCTTCAAAAAGGCGATTATGCCCGGGTAAGCATAGTCGAATGTACCGGTGGGACATTGATCGGCCGGATAGTAGGGATAGTAGAATAAAATTCAATCATCAAAGGTCTCCGGCCCGGAAGTCGGATAGGAGAAAATGGAAATTCAATCAATCAAAAACCGGTTTGGCATTATAGGGAATTCGCCTCAGCTGAACTTTGCATTGCAGGTAGCGGCACAGGTGGCGGTCACGGATCTTACCGTGCTTATCGCCGGTGAGAGCGGAACAGGGAAAGAGGCGTTCTCCATGATCATTCACGCGTTGTCGGCCAGGAAGCACAATCCCTTTATCGCCGTCAACTGCGGGGCCATCCCCGAGGGCACTATCGACTCGGAGCTGTTCGGTCATGAAAAGGGTTCTTTTACCGGGGCGGTGGATTCCCGGAAGGGCTATTTCGAAACGGTGAATGGGGGGACCATCTTCCTTGACGAGATCGGAGAGATGCCCCTGGGAACGCAGGCCCGTCTGCTGCGGGTGCTGGAAGCCGGGGAGTTCATTCGGGTGGGTTCGTCCAAAGTACAGAAAACGGATGTCCGCGTCATAGCGGCTACCAATAAAGACCTGCTCGACCTCACGGAAAAGAACAAATTCCGGGAGGACCTCTACTACCGGCTGAGCACGGTGCCCATCCGGGTTCCGGCCTTGCGCGACAGGAAAGAGGATATTCCCCTGCTATTCCGTAAGTTCGCCGTAGACTTCGCCGAACGGTACAAAACGGCCCCCGTGCAGCTGGAAGAAGACGCGAAAAATCTGTTAATTAATTACTCCTGGCCTGGTAATGTCCGGGAATTGAAAAATATTGCAGAGCAGGTGTCCGTTCTATCGGAAGACAAGCACGTGACGGCCACGGCGCTCAGGCGGTTCATCCCCGAGTCTTCGGGGTCGAGGCTGCCGATGGTCGTACCTTCCAATGGAGTGGGTTCCGGCAATGGCTCCCCTGAATTCGCGAATGAGCGGGAGATCCTGTACAAGCTGTTCTTCGACATGAAAAAGGATGTTACGGAGCTCAAGAAGATGTTCCTGGAGATCGTTCAGAATCCGGCCCTGGCCTCTCAGAATCACTCCGCCTTCCTCAATGAGCTAAAGGAGCTCAAGCCGTCCGAACAGCTGTTCCAGAACTCCGCCCTGTCGAATGCGCAGCCCGTGGTCATCCATAACAGTGTCAACGGGCACGACGACATCCATCACCATGAGGAGGTAGAAGAATCGCTGAACATCATGGATAAGGAAAAAGAGCTGATCGTGAAGGCGCTCAAAAAGCATAAGGGCAAGCGCAAGGACGCCGCCTCAGATCTCGGCATCAGCGAAAGAACGCTTTATCGAAAACTAAAGGAATACGACATTAATGAATAAGACACTGATCTTTTTTGCTTGCGTTTTTACTTTAGGTCTTTCTTCGTGTAAGATCTATTCGTTCAAAGACACTTCGATCCCCGCCGAAGTCAAGAGCATCCATATCGGCTATATCGAGAACCGGGCCCCGCTCGTGAACCCGCAGCTGGCGCCGCAGCTCAACGACGCCTTGCGGCAGAAGATCAACAACCAGGCTTCGCGGCTGTCCCAGGTGCAGACCTCCGACGCCGACTACGACGTCACCGGCTGGGTATCCGGCTACAACTATACCACTTCCGGCATCTCCGATCAGAAGGCGTCCAGCAACCGGTTAGCCGTCACCGTGCACATCATCTTCAAGAACCACCTGGACCCTACGGGGAAGAAAGTGGCGCCGGCCGATTTCGAGACGGACGTGACCAGGAATTTCGACTTCTCCGCCTCCATTACCATCACCGATGCCGAAGCGCAGCTGATACCGACCGTCGTCAGCAACATGACAGACGAAATATTTAATAAGCTCTTCTCCAACTGGTAGAAATGATTCCTATGCATCAACCCT